>CALJLC010000105.1 GCA_937982605.1 uncultured Gemmatimonadales bacterium
CCTGCTCGAGAGCGAGCTCTTCGGTCACGTGAAGGGCTCGTTCACGGGCGCCGTCAAGGACAAGGACGGCCTTCTGGTCGCGGCCGCCGGCGGCACCTTCTTCCTCGACGAGATCGGCGAAATGAGCCCCTCGATCCAGGTGAAGGTGCTCCGGGCGATCCAGGAGCGGGAGGTGATTCCGGTCGGCGCCACCAAGGCGGTCGGCGTCGACGTGCGCATCATCGCCGCCACGAACCGCGATCTGGAGGAGGAGATCACCCGTGGGAGCTTCCGCAGCGATCTCTACTATCGGCTCAACGTGATCCAGCTCCACCTGCCACCGCTCCGCGAGCGACGCGAGGACGTGCCCGTGCTGGCGCGTCACTTCCTCGATCGCGGCAACGGGGACGGCGAGCACCGCACGCTCTCCGACGCCGCCATGGAGGCGCTCGTCGAGTACGACTGGCCCGGCAACGTGCGTGAGCTGGAGAACGCGCTCGAGCGGGCCCGGGTCGTCTCCACCGCCCCCGAGATCCCTCGCGACGCGCTGCCCAAGCGCGTCCTCGAGTCTCCCGCGCCGAGGCTCGGCGCCGCCGACCTGCCCCCGAATCCCACCCTGGACGTCGTCGAGCGGGCCTACATTCTGTGGGTTCTCGACTCGGAGGGCGGCAACAAGACCCGCGCGGCCGAGGTGCTCGGTATCGACCCCTCGACGCTCTACCGCAAGCTCAACCGCTACGGAATCGACGAATGAACTCGATCGGACTTCGCCGCGAGGACCTCGGCCGCACCGAAGACCTCGCGTGGGACCGCGTGCGCCTCTCCGTCGTCATCCCCGTCTACAACGAGGTGCGCACGGTCGAAGCGCTCCTGCGCAAGGTGCGCGAGGTGCCCCTCTGGATGGAGGTGATCTGCGTCGACGACGGCTCCACCGACGGCACGCGCGACGTCCTGAGCCGGCTGGAGGGCTCGCTCATCGACACCCTCGTCTTCCACGAGCACAACAAGGGGAAGGGGGCCGCGCTGCGCACGGGTTTCCAGCACGCCACCGGTGACGTCGTGGTCGTGCAGGACGCTGACATGGAGTACAACCCGCGCGAATTCCCCATGCTCCTGCAGCCGATCCTGGCCGGAAAGGCGGACGCCGTCTACGGCTCGCGCTTCCTGGGAGGGCCGCACCGCGTGCTCTTCTTCTGGCACTCGGTGGGCAACCGCTTCCTCACGCTCCTGTCGAATATGTTCACGGATCTGAACCTCACGGACATGGAGACGTGCTACAAGATGGTTCGCACGGAGCTGCTCCACTCCCTGCCGCTCTCGGCGAACCGATTCGGCATCGAGCCGGAGCTCACGGCGAGGCTGGCGCAGGCGCACGCGCGGATCTACGAGCTTCCCATCAGCTACGACGGGCGCTCGTACGCGGAGGGAAAGAAGATCGGCTGGAAGGACGGCGTCTCGGCGCTCTGGTGCATCTTCCGCTACAACGTTACGGGCCCCAAGGCGAAGCCGTGGACCCCCCCGGAGGTCCCGGCGTGGGAGACGCCAGAACGCCTCTCGTCGATCTCGGTCGGTCGGGAGGAGGCGGGCGCGCCCCCGCGGCGCGCGGTGGCGGGCGGTGACGTCCGCTCGAGCGAGGGCCCGATGGCCGAGTCCGAATGATCCGACTCGGTCGGCCCGACCGGGACGTGCGGACCGCGTGCCTCCTGTCGGGTGTCCTGGCCGCGCTGGTCTTCTTCAACTCGCTCCCGAACCAGTTCGCGTACGACGACGTCCACATCATCGAGCGGAACACGGCGATCCAGTCCTGGGAGACCCTGCCGGACGCCCTCGTGACGCCGTACTGGCCGATCGCGGCCGGTCCCGAGCTCGGGCTGTGGCGGCCGGTCACGACCGCGCTCCTCGGCGTCCAGTACATCCTCACCGACGGTGCGCCGTGGCTCTTCCACGTCGTGAACGTCCTGATGCACGTGGGCGCGACGATCCTCGCGGTGCTGCTCATGGCCGAGCTGCTCACTGTGCCCGCGGCGCTGGCGGGTGGCCTGATCTTCGCCGTTCATCCGGTGCACGTCGAGGCGGTGGCCAACGTCGTCGGGCTCTCCGAGATCGTCTCGACGGTGGCGCTCCTTCTGGCGTGTCTCGTGCACGTGCGGTCGGGGCCGACCTCGGGGTGGGGTCGCTCCGCGACGATCGGGCTCCTCTACCTCGTCGGCTTCGGGGCCAAGGAGAGCGGGGTCACGCTGCCCGGCCTCATCCTGCTGCTCGACGCCGCCCGTGGCACGCTGGGCTTCCGGGAGCTGCCCGCGTATTTGAAGGCACGCTGGCGGGTCTACGCCGTAATGCTCCTCGTTGCCGTGAGCCTTCTGGCCGCCCGGTACGAGATCCTCGGCAGCCTGGCCAGCGCCTACGCGCCCTCGGGCGCTCAGATCCTGGAGGAGATGCCCCGGATCTGGACGCTCGGCACCATCTGGCTCCACTACGTTCGCCTCTGGGTCTTCCCGCTCGACCTCTCGGCCGACTACTCACCGAACGTGATCCCGATCGCGCACGGCTGGGGGCTCGAGAACACCGTCGGGGCGCTGCTCGCGCTCGTGATCCTGGGCGTCACGCTGCTGGCCTGGCGCCGTCCGGCCATGTCCCGTGGGGTCGAGACCGCTCGGGCCGCGGCGTTCGGCGTGGTGTGGTTCATCATCGCCATCTCGCCCACGTCGAACACGCTCTTCCTTTCCGGCGTCCTCCTGGCCGAACGGACCTTCTACCTCCCCTCGGTCGGCCTGGCGGCCGCCACCGGGTGGATGGTGGTCCGGCTGGCGCGGGAGCGCCCCCGGGGCGCGTGGGTCGTGCTCGTCGTCGCGGTGGTGGCGAGCTCCGTGCGCACGTGGACGCGCAACCCGAGCTGGTACGACCTGACGAGCGTCTTCACGACGATGATCCGGGACGTGCCGCATTCGGGGCGCTCGCAGTGGGTCCTCGGCGACCAGTTCCTGCTCGCAGGCAACTCCTCCGCGGCGTTCCGGTCGTATCGGGCGGCGATCTCGCTGCTCGACACCTCGTACCACCTCCTGACGGAGATGTCGCAACGCCTCATCGACCACGGGTACAATCGCGGCGCGGAGAACCTGCTGTCCTTCGCCATCCGCGACCATCCCGACTTCAGCAGCGCCTACCGGATGATGTCCGCGAGTCGGGCCGAGCAGGGCGACGCCGAGGGGGCCGAGCGGTGGGCGCGTCAGGCGCTCGCCCGTCAGCGTGCCGGTGTGGATCCGGCTCGCCACCACCTCCTCGCGTGGGCGCTGGCCGCCCAGGGGCGGATGGACGAGGCGGCCGAGGAGCGCCGCCGCGGTGAGGAGATCGGCGGGAGGGCCGTCTTCTGGCAGGGCTTCGCCTACGAAGCGTATGCGCTTCGGGCCGCCGGAGACGTCCGGGCCGCCGAGGCGAAGCTCGATACCGCGTGGCTCGTGGTGCGCACGGAGGCCGGGCGGGTCGCGCTGGATTCGGTCAGAGTGACCGAATTCGGGCTCGAATCGCTGCGCGTCGAGCCGGCCGAGCCGGAAATCGGCGCTCCGGCGCCGTAGGCCGCACCTTCCGCGAGGTCTTGCAAGGTGCCTCCGGTTTGCAGAATCCAAGGCGGAATCGCCCGACCGGGCGCATCGCGGCGCTTCGGATGAAATCCATAAAACGTTGCCTAGCAACACTTTAAGGCTATTTGGCACGGTTTGGCCCTCGGATTGCCCTTAGTGCTGCCCGAGCATCACCGTGTTTCACTCACACCTGGAGTACCTCCGATGCGGGACAACAAGGGTTTTACCCTCATTGAGCTCCTCATCGTGGTCGTGATCATCGGGATTCTGGCGGCCATCGCCATTCCGAAGTTCAGCGCCACGCGTGAGAAGGCCTATTTCGCGGCCATGAAGTCCGACCTGAAGAACCTGGCTTCGCAGCAGGAGATCTACTACTCGGACACGTACAGCTACTCGACCGTGGCGGCGTCGCTCGCCTTCACGAACTCCGACGCCGTGATCGTGGCGATCGGTGCCGCGACCGGCTCGGGCTGGTCCGCCACCGCCACGCACCTCGCGCTCGGCGGCTCCGAGGGCTGCGCCATCTTCTACGGCACCGCCACCGCCCCGACGGCTCCGACGACGCCGACTCAGCCGGGTGAGGTGGCTTGCACGAGCTGACCCCGGTCACCGTGCAACCCCCGCATCACCATGCGGGTGTGAACTGAAGCGCAAGGGTGGTCCGGGCCTCGCCCGGGCCACCCTTCGCTCAGAAGGGACGCCCCCCCATCCGATCGAGGAACCGAACATGAACACGAACCGAGAGAACGGGTTCACGCTCATTGAGCTCCTGATCGTCGTAGTCATCATCGGCATCCTCGCGGCGATCGCGATCCCGAAGTTCACGTCGGCCCGTGAGAAGGCCTTCCTGTCCGCGATGAAGGCGGATCT
>CALJLC010000106.1 GCA_937982605.1 uncultured Gemmatimonadales bacterium
CCCGCTTGAGCACACCCCGTCTTTCACGGTGGGACGGGTGCGGCGCGCCCCCATCTCGCCGGACGGCTCGAGGCTGGCCTTCACCGCGCTCGACGACCTCTACGTCATTGACTTCCCGGACGGACAGCCGCGGCTCGTCGACGGAGGGGCGGACGTCGTGCAGGCCAACCCGGTCTGGTCCCCGGACGGCCAGTGGATCGCCTACGCCACGTGGAGCCCGGAGGGGGGCAGTGTCGTGCGTATCCGCCCGAACGGAAGCGGACGACAGGTGGTCAGCGATCGGCCGGCCCACTACCAGCAGCCGGCGTGGAGCGGCGAGCGGATCGTGGCGCTGCGCGCCCCGGGACGGGCCTTCCAGGAGGCCGACGGCCCCGGCTTCAGCGGCGCCGAGACCGATCTCGTCTGGTTCCCCGCCGGAGGCGGCGCGGCCACGGTGGTCGCGCCCGCGGCTGGTCGCTCGGGTCCGCACTTCGTGGAGGGCTCGGACCGGATCTGGCTCCACCACGGACAGCGCGGGCTCCTGTCGCTGCGCTGGGACGGCACGGACGAGCGGGCGCACGTCGAGGTGGTCGGCAACCAGCGGCCGGGTCAGACGCAGCCCAACCGGGCGTCGGAGATCCGGATGGCACCCCGTGGGGACCGGGCGCTCGCCAAGGTGAACGACGACGTCTACGTCGTGACGGTGCCGCGCGTGGGAGGCGACACTCCGCGCATCTCCGTGGCCAACCCGGACAACGCCGCGTTCCCGGCGAGCAAGCTCACCGACATCGGCGGCGACTTCCCGAGCTGGGGTCCCGATGGCCGGACGGTGCACTACTCGATCGGCAACGCGCACTTCGTCTACGACCTGGACGCCGCGGAGGCGTACGCCGACTCGGTCGAGGCGGCCGAGGAGGAGGCGGACGAGCAGGAGGGTGACGAAGAGGCGGACGAAGACGACGACGACGAGGGATATCGGGCGGTGGAGCGGCGGATCCTCATCGAGGCCCCGCGAGACATCCCCGAAGGCCTTCTCGTGCTTCGCGGCGCACGCGTGGTGACGATGAACGGCGACGAGGTCATCGAGGACGCCGACGTCGTGATCCGCAACAACCGCATCAGCGCGATCGGACGGCGCGGCCAGATCCCGGTGCCGGGGGGCGCGGAGGTTCTCGACCTCACGGGACGCACGATCGTGCCGGGCTTCGTCGACACCCACAGCCACATGTGGCCCGCGTGGGGCGTCCACAAGACGCAGTCGTGGATCTACCTGGCCAACGTCGCCTACGGCGTGACCACCACCCGCGACCCGCAGACCGCCACCACGGACGTGCTCACGTACGCGGATCTGGTGCGCTCCGGGCGCATGATCGGCCCGCGCGTGTACTCGACCGGCCCGGGCATCTTCGGCGACTACGTCGAGGACCCGATCAGGGATCTGGACCACGCCCGCGACCTCATGCGGCGCTACGCCGAGTACTACGACACGAAGACGATCAAGATGTACATGTCGGGCAACCGGCAGCAGCGGCAGTGGATCATCATGGCCGCGCGCGAGCACGAGATCATGCCGACCATCGAGGGCGGGCTCCTCTTCAAGTACGACCTCACGGCGGCGCTCGACGGCTATCCGGGACTCGAGCACTCGCTGCCGATCGCGCCGTTCTACTCGGACGTCGTCGAGACCCTGCGCACCGTGGGCATGACGTACACCCCCACACTGCTCGTCTCGTACGGCGGTCCGTGGGCGGAGAACTACTTCTATTCGCGCGAGAACCCGCACGACGACCCGAAGCTCCAGTACTTCACGGGGCACTCGGAGCTGGACCAGAAGAGCCGGCGTCGGCCGGCGTGGTTCCGGGACGACGAGCACGTCTTCCCCCGCCACGCCGAAGGTGTCCGGGCGCTGGTCGAGGCCGGCGGGCGCGCGGGCGTGGGGAGCCACGGTCAGCTCCAGGGCCTCGGCTTCCACTGGGAGCTCTGGGCCATGGCGGCCGCCGAGATGGACCCGCACGACGCGCTGCGCACGGCGACCATTCTCGGAGCCGAGGCGATCGGTCTGGACACCGACATCGGCTCGATCGAGCCGGGCAAGCTGGCGGACCTCGTGATCCTGGAGGAGAACCCGCTCGAGGACATCCGCAACACGAACACGATCACGCACGTGATGCTCAACGGGCGGCTCTACGCAGGCGACACCCTGGACGAGGCCTGGCCGCGCCAGCGCCCGCTGGAGCGCACGGACTGGGTCGGCTTCGAGGTGCCGGACGTGCCGGCGGGCATCGGGCGGTGACCCGCCGCCGGCACCGGTCGGAGCGTCGGACGCGAGGGAGGCGGGGATGGCCGGAAAGCCGACGGACGGACTGAGCCCGCATGCGATCCGCTGCGAGCCGTACAACGACGGGCACTGGTGCTTCGCCTACGACGCGACCCACGAGGACCGACTGCGGGAGCTGAACGCGCACGACGTGCTCATCGGGCTGGCGGGCGGCACCGAGGCCGAAGACACGCTGGCGGAGATCGGCGCGGAAGGACTCGCGATCGGGTGGGAGCTGGTGGGCGATCACGAGGTGATCGTCGACGTGCTGGTGGGCAGGAAGCTCACCGCCGCGCAGAAGAAGAAGGGAGAGTGGCTGAAGGCGCAGGGCTCCTGCCTCTCGCTTCCCACCGGCCGACTGCGGATCGAGACGCTGAACTCGCTCGCGTTCTCCCCCGACGAGCCGACGTCTCCGGGCAGCGAGATCGAGGTCGAGCCGGGCGAGTACGACGTGAGCGTTCTGCGTGCGAGTCTGGAGTCCGACGAGGAGGCTTCGTCGGTCCGGCTGCCGACCGAAGTCCTCACGCTCACGCCGGTGAAGGCGAAGGGTCCGAAGAAGCGGGCGGCGTCCCTGACGCTGGCCGACGCTCTCGGGGAGGACGGCCTCTGGCTGCGCGCCGGCGCGGTGGTCGGCGACGCCTTCGAGGGCACCACGAAGGCGCACGCCTACGACCGATCGGTCGTCCACGTCAATTTCCGACAGCTCCACGCCGAGCAGCTGGGTGTCCGCTTCGGGGATACGCTCCGCATCGAGGCCGGGGATGCGAGTCTCGATGCGCCCTACATCGGCTGCCTGGCTGAACGGGGTCTCGACCAGTTCTTCGGCGAGGCGTGGTACCGGCGCTTCGTGGCCGAGGCCAGCCACCTGTGCGGCCTGTCACCGTTCGGGGGCTCCGGTCCCTGGATCCTCGCGGTCGAGCGACCCCGTCGGCAGGGCGACGCCGAGCTCCCCGCCGACTCGGGGGCGACGGTCCGGCGGGGCGAGCCGTGGCACCCCCCGCTGGTGGCTTCGGAGGAAGACGTCGGCGTGCAGAAGGGGAGGATCACCGGGCGGGCGATCTTCGTGTCGTCACAGACGGTGATCCTGAACCTCGGTGGCGCTGCCCGGCGCGCGGCGAAGATCGACCATGGAGACCTCCTTTCGCTGGAGTGGGCGGGCGGCCGGCGGGTCACGGTCCAGGACGCGAGCACCCGTGAGGCCAAGGACGAGATCCGTGAGTCCTTCCTGGCCGAAGGCCGTCCCGACCGCGTGCAGCTTCGCGCTCGACTCGCGGACGCGCGGGCCCGGGCGAGTGAGGCGAGCGGTCGCGTGATCGTGCTGGGACACGAGGGAGAGGACACCACCGAGTGGGCGGCGAAGGAAGCCGCCGCGAGAGCGGACGTCGAGGAGCTGAAGGAGCAGCTGGAGAGCGCCTGGCCGTCCGACGAGCACTTCCGGGCCGTCCCGCTGCTTCTCAGGTCCATGACGCACTGGGAACGTCCCGACACTTCGGTGTTCTGGCTGCGGCCCATCGCCGGCGAGGTTCACCACCTCGAGATCGAGACCGGGGCGGAGGTCACGCTGACCGTGGCGGATTGAGCCGGTCGTGGCCGGGTCCGGAGGACACCCGTACGTTCAACGCCCGATTCCAGCCCATCCGACCGAACCCGACATGCACAGAGCGTCTCTTTCCCTCCGGGCGTTCCGCCTTCTCGCGCTGCCCGCGCTGCTGCTCCTGCCGGCCTGCTCCGGTGAACAGGGCGCCACGGACGGCGCCGAATCCGACCTCCTCGAGCGAGCCCGCGGCATCCACGAGCGCGTGATCACGCTCGACACCCACGACGACATCAACCCGGCCAACTTCACGGCGGAGCAGAACTACACGATGGACCTGTCCACGCAGGTCAATCTGCCGAAGATGGAGGCCGGAGGGCTCGACGTGGCGTGGCTCATCGTCTACGTCGGGCAGGGTGATCTCACCGCCGAGGGCTTCGCCGACGCGTACGCGCAGGCGGTGGCCAAGTTCGAGGCGATCCACCGGCTCACCGAAGAGATCGCGCCGGATCGTATCGGGCTCGCGCTCACCTCCGACGACGTGCGGCGGCTGGTGGCGGAGGGGAAGAAGGTCGCCATGATCGGGATCGAGAACGGCTACCCCGTGGGGACCGACGTCTCGCGCGTCCAGGAGTTCGCGGAGCGCGGTGGGCGGTACATGTCGCTGGCGCACAACGGGCACAGCCAGCTCTCCGACTCCAACACCGGGGAGCGCGACGGCGAGTGGCTGCACGGTGGCCTCTCCGACCTCGGCCGCGAGGTCGTGGCGGAGATGAACCGGTGGGGGATCATGATCGACGTCTCCCATCCGTCCAAGGAGGCCAACCTGGAGGCGATCGCACTCTCCCGTGCACCGGTCATCGCGTCCCATTCGGCGGCGCGGGCACTGGGCGATCACTCCCGCAACCTCGACGACGAGCAGCTCCATGCGATCGCCGAGAACGGCGGCGTGGTGCAGACGGTCGCGTTCCGGAGCTACCTCCGGCCCGAGAAGGACGCGGCGCATCAGGCCGCGGCGCAGGAGGTCGTCGCCGAAGTGGCGGCGGAGATGGGCTTCGAGCTGCCCCAGGGGGGTCGCGGCGCGATGTTCCGGGCCATGGCCTCCATGAGCGACGCCGAGCGGGAGGCGTTCCTGGCCGACTACCAGCGCGTGCAGGATGCCGCGGCCGAGCGCATCGAGGCCGAGGTGAACCCGGTCGCCCCGCCCGTGGACGTCGGGGACCTCGTCGACCACATCGACTACATGGTCGAGCTCATCGGCCTCGAGCACGTCGGTATCAGCTCCGACTTCGACGGCGGCGGCGGCGTAGAGGGGTGGAACGACGCCTCGGAGACCTTCAACGTCACCCTCGAGCTCGTGCGGCGCGGCTACACCGAGGAGGAGATCGGAATGCTGTGGAGCGGCAACCTCCTGCGCGTGCTCGACGAAGTGCAGCGGGTGTCGGCCGAGATCAGGGCAGGCCAGTGAGGAGGAGCCGGTCGACGTCTCCGCCATACGCCCGGAACACCCTGGGCGCCCCGGGCCTCGTGGCCCTGGCGTGCGCGGCCGCGGGCTCGGTTGCCGTCGGGCTGGCGGCGCCCGACGTCGGCGCCGCGCAGGAGCGGCCCACGCTCACGGCGGACGACTACGACCGCTGGGAGCGGCTCGGCGGGGCGCAGCTCTCGCCCGACGGTCGCTGGATGGCCGTCTCGATCTCGTTCGTGAGCGACGACGTCGAGCTGCGGATCCACAGCACGACGTCCGACTCCGTCGTGAGCGTGCCGCACGGCTCGGGCGCGCGCTTCAGTGCGGACAACGCGTGGGTCGTCTACCTCGTCGGGCACTCCCAGGAGGAGCGCGACGAGGCCCGCGAGCGTGATCGGGAGCTCCGCAACACGGTCGGGCTCCTGAACCTGCGCACCGGGGAGCAGCGCGCGCGCGCCGACTTCGCTTCCTTCGAGCTCTCCGACGACGGCCGCTTCCTCGCGCTCCGCCGGTACAAGCCGGAGGACAAGGAGAGCGACGGCGTGGACGTCGTGGTGCACGATCTGGCGGAGGGCATCGACGTGCCCTTCGGCAACGTCTCCGACCTCGCGTGGCAGGAGCGCGGCTCGCTCCTGGCCATGACGATCGACGCGGACGACCGCATCGGGAACGGAGTGACGCTCTACGATACGTCCAGCGGCCGCATCCGCTCGCTCGACACGGACGAGGCGACGTACCGGGCGCTCGCGTGGCGGGAGGACGCCGCGGATCTGGTCGTCTACAAGACGGTCGAGGACGAGGCGTTCGAGGACACGGCGCACGTGGCGATGGTCTGGCGCGGCCTCGACCGCGATCGCTCCGAGCGATTCGTGCTCGAGCCCGGCAACCCGGTCTTCCCGGCGTCGATGCGCGTCGTCGAGTTCCGCGAGCCGCGCTTCTCCGAGGACGGCCGTACGCTCTTCGTCGGCATCCAGGAGCGGCGTCCCGCGCCACCGAAGTGTGAAGGCGGCGATGCCGCCGGCGGCGGGGGCGAGTCCGGCGGGAACGGCCAGGGCGGTGATGCGTCCGGGGCCGACGCCTGCGAGGACGAGGACGGCGACGCGCCCGGCGTCGAGATCTGGCACACGCTCGACCTCGACCCCGTCCCCCAGCAGCGCGTGCGCGAGCGCCAGCTCCGCCAGGAGAACCGGCTCTCCGCCTGGCACATGGCCGAAGGCACGTTCGTGCAGCTCGCCGACGAGCAGACCGAGTCCGTGTCGATCCTCGGTGGGGACATGCGCGCGCTGGGACGCGACGAATCCCCGTACGACGAGCACGCGATGTTCCGCCAGCAGTTCGAGGACCTCTACCTGATCGACGTGCGGACGGGAGCGAAGACGCTCGTGGAAGACCGCATCACGATCGGAGGTCCCTCGAGCCCCGAAGGACGCTACGTCCTCTGGTTCGAGGGCGAGGACTGGTTCTCGTACGACACCGAGCGGAACGTGAAGCGGAACCTCACCGAGTCGATCCCGACCACCTTCGTGAACCTCGACCTCACGCCGACGATCGAGCAGATGCCGCCGTTCGGTATCGGAGGCTGGCTCGAGGACGATCGGGCGGTCCTGATCTACGACCAGTGGGACGTCTGGCGCGTCTCGCCCGACGGGGCGGGAGGCACGCGCCTCACCTTCGGCGCCGAGGACGAGATCCGGTATCGCGTCGCCAGCGGCAACCTCGACGGTAACGACGACGGGATCGGGTCGGACGAGACGATCTACTACTCCGTCTACTCCGAGTGGACGAAGGAGGCGGGCTTCGCGGCGGCCGAGCTGGGAGACCGCCCCGAGATGCGTGTCTACGAGGACAAGCGCTTTGGCGGCTTCTTCACCCCCTTCTTCAAGGCCGACGACGCGGACGTCTACGCCTTCCGCAAGGAGGGGTACGACGACTCGCCGGACTGGTTCGTGGCCGGGCCGGACCTCGCGGACGCGCGTCAGATCACGGAGACGAACCCGTTCCACGGCGACTACGCGTGGGGCCGCACCGAGCTCGTCGACTACGAGAACGAGTGGGGTCGCCGGCTCCAGGGGGTCCTCACCTATCCGGCCGGCTACGATCCGTCGGAGACGTATCCGATGATCGTGTACCACTACGAGCTGGTCTCGCAGGGGCTGCACCAGTATCAGGTCCCGGACCCCACGCAGTACTACAACCAGCAGATCTGGAGTCAGAACGGGTACTTCGTCTTCCGGCCCGACATCGTGTACCGGGATCGCCGGCCGGGTCAGTCGAACGTCGAGACCGTGCGTCCCGCCGTGGCGGCGGCGCTCGCGCAGGCGCCCGCCGTCGACCCCGAGCGCCTCGGTCTCATCGGCCACTCGTGGGGCGGCTACCAGACGACGTTCTTCGTGACGCAGGCCGACCTCTTCGCCTCGGCCGTGGCCGGCGCGCCGAGCACGAACCTGCAGAGCATGCAGCTCTCCGTCTACTGGAACAGCGGCGGGACGGACGCGCGCATCTTCGAGATCCAGCAGGGCCGCATGCAGGTGCCGTGGTGGGAGGACCCCGAGTCGTATCGGGCCAACTCCCCGGTGCACCACATCCGGAACATGAGCACACCGCTCCTCATGATGTTCGGGACGAACGACGGCGCGGTCGAGTACAACCAGGGCGTCGAGTTCTACAACGCGGCGCGCCGGCTCGGGAAGCAGATGGTGCTGCTCTCGTACGAGGGTGAGAACCACAGCCTCGCGCGCGAGCCCAACCAGCGAGACTACCAGAACCGCATCATGCAGTGGTTCGCGCACTACCTGAAGGGCGAGCCGGCTCCGGACTGGATCACCCGCGGGGTGCCCTACATCACGCAGCAGGACCGCCTGGACGGGAAGCGGCCGATCGGTTGAGACGGACCCGCCCGGCCACGCAGGACGGTGGTGGCCGGGCGGCCTCCGATCAGGCGAGCAGCGGCGGCGTACCGAGCCGCTCGGCCCCCGTCCCCAGCCGGCGCTCGACCGCGAGCGCGATGCCGAGCAGCGCCTCGTCCTCGTCGGCCCGCCCCACGAGCTGGAGGCCCACGGGCATCCCGGCGTCGTCGAGGCCGACGGGGATCGAGATCGCGCACAGCCCCAGGAGGTTGGCGGGACACGTCGGCCGGAGCGTGGCGAGGTTGACCTCGGTGTACCGCTTCAGGTCGTCGGCGAGCCCCTCCACCGGCGGCGGTGTGATGAGGTTCGTGGGCAGCGCCAGCACGTCGGCGCCTCCGAAGAGCGTGTCCGCGAGGGCGGCCAGGTGTCGATGCTTCGCGAGCGCCTCCCGGTACGTCTCTCCGTCCATCGAGAGCGGGTCGGCGATCCGGTCCCCGACGGTGGGGTGCAGGATGTCCAGCCATTCCGGCAGCTCGGCCGAAAGGAAGGCGTGGATCTCGGCCTTTCCGATGCCGCCGCGCATGTAGTGGTCGTGCGCGTCGTCGACGAGCGTGCCTCGCGGCCGCTCGAGCCGCGCGCCCGCGGCGCCGAGGTCCGCGAGCGCGGAGAGGACGACGGTCGCCACGTCGGACTGGCACGCCTCCCAGATCCGGCAGCGGGGAATGGCGATCCGAAGCCCTTCGAGCGTGGCGGCCTCGCACGCGTCGAGGAGCGGCTCGGGGTCGCCCCACTTCGGATCGGCGCAGCCGAAGAACCAGATGCTGTCCGCCACGGTGCGCGTCAGCGCGCCCAGCGTGTCGAAGGTGCCGCTGAGTCGGGTGACGCCGTCCGTGGGGATGCGCCCCTTGGTGGTCTTGTGGCCCACCACGCCCGTGAAGGCGGCGGGGATCCGCACGGATCCGCCCGTGTCCGATCCGAGCGCGAGCATCGCGGAGCCCTCGTGGAGGCTCACGCCCGCCCCGCACGACGACCCGCCGGGAATGCGCGCCACGTCCGGGTCCCACGGGTTGCGCGGGGTTCCGCCGTGGGGATTGATCCCGACCCCGCCGTAGGCGAACTCGACCGTGTTCGTCTTGCCCGTGAACACCGCTCCCGCCTCGCGGAGCCGCGCGACCAGCCACCCGTCCCGAGACCACGGCGGGTCGGGAAGGCGTCGGGCCGAGCCGGCGAAGGTCGGCATGCCGTCCACCGCGTAGATGTCCTTCACCGAGACCGGGATCCCGCAGAGGGGCGGGGCGGGCCGACCGCTCGCGTGCGCCCGGTCGAGCGTCTCGTCGGCGGCGCGGGCCGACGCCAGAGCCGCGTCGGCGTCGAAGTGCCGGTAGGCGCCGAGCGCCGCGTCGTGTGTCTCGTGTCGGGCGATGGCGGCCTCGGCCATGGCCACGGCCTTGACCCGGCGCGCCCGAAGCGCGGCGACGGCGGCCGAAACGGGTCCGTTCAGGAGCTCCTCGGGAGCGCTCGCCTCAGGAGTCCGTGACATCGTTCGGGGAGCGGGGAGGGCCGGAGGGCCTCAGCGGTAGTTCCCGAACATGAGCTCCACCCCGTAGTCCTTCGGGCGCAGGAAGGCCATCACGGCCTGCAGCTCGTCACGGGACGGCGAGGTCACGCGGAGCTCCTCGCCCTGGATCTGCACCTGGACCTTCTTGAAGCCCTCGGACTTGATGTCCTTCTGGATCTTCTTGGCGGTGTCCTGGTCGATTCCGCTCTGGAGGCTCACGACCATGCGGGCCCGGCCCAGCGAGCCGACCTCGACGCTTCCCTCGTGCACGTTCTTGAGGGGCACGCCGCGGCGGCTCAGCTTCTCTCTCAGCACGCCCATGAGCTGCGTCAGGCGGTACTCGTCGTCGGCCTCGAGCTTGACCGCTCCCTCCTCCCGATCGAGCTCGAGCGTGCAGTCGGTCCCCTTGAAGTCGTAGCGGGTGCGCGTCTCCTTGATCGCCTGGTTCACGGCGTTGTCGACCTCCTGGAGGTCGACCGAGGTGGAGATGTCGAACGACTGGTTCTTGGCCATCCAGAGGACCTCGCGTCGATCAGCAGCGGAGTCGCCAGGGCGGGGGCGGGCCGGCAAGGAGTGCCGTGCTCGCGATGTTCGTTCCCGGATTTCCCCCGATCCGGCCCGGTTTTCGGCCATTTGACCCTGGCACGATTGCTGAAAGGTAGACGTTCGGTGCGGGAGTGGAATCTCCGTGCCTCCGGTGGCGCCGGCCCTTCCGGCCGCGCGTGCCCGGAATTTTCTGTTGCGATCCAGGGGATCGTAGCGCTTTTTTCGGTAAACATTTGTTTCCCAAGGAGGGGATCTCATGCGACGTGCCGCGTTCGTCCTTGGGCTCGTCCTGGCTTTCGGCGTCGCCGTCAGCCCGGCGGAGGCCCAGTTCAAGTTCGGTGTCCACGCAGACTACATCGCCGCCGGCTTCTCGGATCTCGAGAACACCGACGGTGACCTCAGCGGTGACTTCGGTGTCGGCGGCCGGCTGGCCTTCTCGCCGCCCGCGCTCCCGTTCGCCGTCAACGGCGATCTGACCTACTTCTTCCCGAGCTGCGACGCCGGCGACTGCTCGTACTGGACGGCGCAGATCGGTGCTCAGCTCGGTCTGCCGCTTCCGATGATCCGGCCGTACATCCTCGGCGGCTGGCAGTGGCAGAGCTACGACCTCGACGTGAGCGGCTTCGAGGGCGGCACGAACAACCACCCGTTCTTCGGCGTGGGTGTCGAGCTGAACGTGATCGCGGGCCTCTTCGTCGAGG
>CALJLC010000107.1 GCA_937982605.1 uncultured Gemmatimonadales bacterium
TCCAGTCGGCGGCCGTCGCCATGCCGTTGGCGAGCGGCGACACGCCCGTGCCGGCCACGTAGAAGTCCTTCGTGGACGACGCGCGGGACCAGACCGCGATGCCGATGTACAGGGCGAAGGACGCCGCGACGAGGAGGAAGGTCCAGGCGGTGACGGTCACGCGTCACCTCCCTCGTCGACCTCGAACTCCCGGTCGAGCCGGTTCATCAGCCGGACGTACACGAAGATCAGGATCACGAAGACGTAGATCGAGCCCTGCTGCGCGAACCAGAAGCCGACGGGATAGCCCGAGCCCGGGACGTTCCAGGCGTTGAGGGCGTCCGCCAGGACGATCCCGAAGCCGTACGAGACGACGAACCAGATCGAGATCAGGATCACGAGGTAGCGCACGTTGCGCCGCCAGTAGGCGGCGTGGCGCGCCACCGTCGCGGGATCGGTGACGGAGGGGGGCGGCCTCTTCTGTTCTTCGGACAAGCGGGTCCTCCCGGGATGGCGACAGGAAGCGAGCAGACTAGCTTGCGGCCGAAGGCCCGCCAACCTCAGCGATCCCCGCTTCCCGAGCCGCGCCCATGCCCCCGGACGCCGATCCCGCGACCCCCGCGGTCGAGGAGGCGGTCGACGCCGACCGTCAGCGCATCGCCTGGCTGCACGAGCGCAGCGGCGAGGTCGAGCTCCTCATCTCGGGGGCCCTCCTCGTCGGGCTCCTGCAGGTGCCCGGGCGCCTCTCCGCCGCGTGGGGCCAGATCGGCTGGAGCCTCGACGAGCAGACGTTCATCCTCGGCTTCCTGCTGTACTTCTACGCCCGGATGATGGTCTTCACGCTCATCGCGGGCTTCGGGCTGCATCTCGTCACCCGGGCCTACTGGGTGGGGCTGGTCGGGCTGGACTCGGTCTTTCCCGAGGGGATCGACTGGAGTCAGGTCCGCTACGGCCCCGTCGCCAAGAAGGTGTACTCGGATCGACTGCCGTCCCTGCCGCATCTGGCGCGCCGGGCGGACGACGTGGGCTCGGCCATCTTCTCCGTTTCGTTCTGGATCGTCACGATCTTCCTCTACTCGGTGGCGTTCGCGCTCGTCTTCGGCGGCGTCTCGTGGGCGATCTCCCCGTGGCTCCTTCCCTCCGTCTCGCCGGCGGTGATCCTGGTGGCGTTCGCGCTCGTCTTCGGGAGCATTCCGATCGTGACGATCGGCCTCGAGCAGCTCCTCGGGAGCCGGCTCGACCCTGAAGGCAGACTCGCCCGCGCGATCACGCGACTCCTTGCGGCCTTCTACCGCGTGTCGGGCGGGGCGCTCTATCTCCCGATCCAGTTCACGCTCTTCAGCCGGATCCCCAAGCGGGTGGTCTGGCCCGCGTCCGTGGCCGTCTTCGTGGGCTTCTTCGCCGTGCTGATCGCGGGCGAGCGCGCCCGGGTCTCGCCGATGGGCTTCTCGGCGTCGGCCCTCCTCCCCGCCCGCCCGGGCGCGCGTGCGATCGCGCTCCAGCACTTCGAAGACACCCGGGCGCCGAACGGCCTGGCCCCGTACATCCAGTCCGACGTGATCGAGGGGCCGTACGTGCGCCTCACGATCCCGCTGGTCCCGGCCGCCTACGCGGCCCGCCTGGCCGCCGTGTGTCCGGACCTCGAGCCGCTCGGCGCGAGCGGCCTGGTCGGGCCGACGGCCACGGACGACCCGCCCGACCCCGGCGGCGAGGCGCGCCTGCTCGATTGCCTCGGCCGGATCTGGCTCGTGCGGCTCGACGGAAGATCCCTGCAGATCGACTGGGACTACGTCTGGTCCGCGGCCACCGGGACGCGCGCGCTGGTGGCCTACCTCCCGACGGGGTCCCTGCGACCGGGTCCGCACCTCCTGCGTATCGAGCGGATCCCCGATCCGGAGAGCGAAGAGGCCGAGCCATCGGTGGCCGTCCATCTCATTCGCTTCCGGGTGTAGCGTCGACGTGCGCTGGCGGGGCGGGCCGTCCGCGTTCCGGTTGGAGCGGCGCGCGCGGTCACGTAGCTTGCGGCCATGAGCGAGCCGAAGCACGAATCGACCGACCTCACCCGCCTCGTCACCGCCGACGAGCGCGACCAGGCGGTGAAGCGGCTCACCGCGGCCTTCGCCGACGACGCGATCGCCGTCGACGAGTTCGAGCGGCGGGTCTCCGAGGTCTACCGGGTCGAGAGTCCGAAAGCTCTGGCCGAGATCACGCGTGACCTGCCGGCCCCGGCGGCCGCCGGAGGGGAGGGATCGGCCCTTCCCGCTCCGGTCGACGAGCGAACGAGCCTCGTGCGTCCGCCGTCACGGCGGCTCTCCGCAACGCTCGGCTCGGTGGAGCGAACACTCCAGGGGCCGATGCCGGAGAGCCTCGACGTGCGCGCGGTCGTCGGCTCGGTGGAGGTGGACCTCCGGCGCGCGGACTTCCCCCCCGGGGTCACCGAGATCCGGGTGCGCTCGATCCTGGGCAACATCGAGCTCGAGCTGCCGGCCCACGTCCGGGTCGAGAACGACGGTCACGCGCTCCTCGGCAACTTCTCCGTGAAAGGCCGAACCCGGAGCGGCGGCCAGGGTGGCGAGCCGATCGTCCGCATCACGGGACGATCCATCCTGGCCAACGTCGAGGTCGAGCTCGACGACTGAGACTCGCCCGTCTACTCCGACCGCATCACGCCGGCCGGATGGACGCGCGTGTTGCGAAGGGCCGGAGCGAGGATCGCCACGAGCGCGCCGCACAGGAGCAGGAGGGCGACGGCGGCGAGCATCGCCGGGTCGTGGGCGTCGAATCCCGTCGTCGCGCCTTCGAGCATGTGGCGGTGCACGACGGGCGCCAGGAACCAGGAGATTCCCAGCCCTCCCGCCAGCCCGAGGAGGACGGGACGGAGCCCGTCGAGCGTCGCCGACGTGATCACACGAGCGTTCGAAGCCCCGAGCGCCCGCATGACCGCGACGTCCCACGAGCGTCGGGTCGTGGTGAAGGCGACGACCCCGTGGAGGCCGACGAGCGCCAGCACGAGGGCCCCGAGCCCGATCGCGCCGAAGGTCGTGCCCAGCACCCGCCCTCCGTCGTTCTCACGCCGGATCACGGCCTCGAGCGTCATGACGCGGTCGAGTGGCAGCCTGTCGTCGAGGGTGTGCACGGCCCCCTGAAGCGCGGCACGGCCGACCGAGGGAACGCCGCTCGCGCGAACGGCGACGCGGACACGCGCTGGCAGCGCCTGTGCGGCCGACACATACACCGCGGCCACCCGCTGGCCGTCGTCGACGGCCACCCCGGGGTCCCGGACCAGCCCGACGATCTCGTGGGGCACGGGCTCGGCACCGCGCTCGCGAATCAGCACCGTCTGACCGACGGGTGACGAGCCGCCGAGCTCCTCGCGCACGTACGCCTCGTTGACCACGGCCACGCGGGGCGCCTCCGGGCCGACGTCGCCGAAGGTGGTCCCCTGGAGCGTCTCCATGGCGAACATCTCGAAGAAGGCGGGGCTGACCACGCGCCGCTGGACGGAAGGCCACCGCGCGCCCGGATCGGGGACGGCGTCGAGCGGTGCCACCTCCGCGTCCGAAGTCCCATCGCCGGGGAGGGCCGACGCGATCGCGACGTGCGTGACGCCCAATCGCTCGCCGAGAAGCCGTTCGAGCTCGGCGAAGAAGACCCGACGGTCCTCGGCCCCGGGATAGGCGAAGTCCTCCAGCACCAGCTCCGCGGTGATCACGTCGTCCACCGGGAAGGCACCGACGGTCTGGACCGTTCCGAGCGCGGCCCGGACCACGATGCCCGTGAAGACGAGCAGGACGCAGGAGAGGAGGACCTCCACGCCGACCAGTGTCGAGAGGGTACGTGCGCCGGCCGGTCCTCCGCTCCCCCGACCCGAGCGAAGCGCGCTCGGCAGGTCCGCACGGGACGCGCGGAGCGCCGGCCACACACCGGTGACCGCCGTGGCGCCGAGCATGAGCACGGCCGCGAAGGCGAGCGTGCGCGGGGAGAGCCCGAAGTCCGCCCAGTACGGAAGAGAGCCGCGCGCCTCGAGCGTGGAGCCCATCCACCGGGTGGTGTACGTCGCGACCACGACACCCACCGCCGTTCCGGCCCCGCAGACCACGAGCGCCTCGAGCACCAGGGGCCTCACGACGGCCAGCCGTCCGCCCCCGACCGCGAGCCTCACCGCGGTCTCGGCGCTCCGCGTCGTCCCTCGGGCGAGGAAGAAGGCGGAGAGGTTCGCCGCGGCGATGAGCACCAGGAAGCCGATCAGCAGGTTCAGACCACTCATCAGCGTGCGGAGCGTCCGGCCGTGATAGGCGAGCACGTACTCGTCGACCACCACGGCGGCTCGCGCCAGACGCTCGCGGGTGGCAGGATCCTCGACCGCGCCCTCGGCGAGGGCGCCCTGCAGCATGGCCGCCAGCTCGTTCGCGGCCGCGCCGGCCGAGAGACCGGGCGAGAGGCGGTCCACCATCGACAACCGCTCGTCGCCTGTAGCTGAGGGAAGGAGCGCGCTCCACACATCGTGAGACTCGGTCAAAC
>CALJLC010000108.1 GCA_937982605.1 uncultured Gemmatimonadales bacterium
TGGCGTTGAGCACGATGCTGCTCTTGATGCTCCGCTCGCTGCCGAGCCGCTGATACAGCTCGGGGGCGGCGTCCGCGTCGAGCTGGAAGAGGATGGCCACCTCGAGCGAGACGTTGAGCTGCTCGCTCGTCTGGGCCTCGATGCGCTCGATGCCCCCGTCGGCCGGGTAGCTCTGCTCACGCACCGACATCTTCTCGATGCTGGCGAGCGGGTTGATGACGTGCACGCCCTGCTCGAGCGGCACCGGGTCCACGCTGCCGAGGAAGTGCTTCACCCCGACCTCGCCGACGGAGATGACCGTGAAGGCGTTCGAAAACGCGAGCGCGACGCCCGCGAACATGAAGCCGTAGCCCAGCAGCCGGCTGGTTCCGGCGGCGTTGGCCTTCCCCGTGGTGGGGCCGACCGTGCGGATCACGGCTCCGATGAGGATCACGAAGATCGCTAGGATGATCTGGCCCATGCGCTGCTCCTGTGGCGGAGGCCCGGAGCTGCGCCCCGGGCACGTTCATGAGTCACCCGAAGTACGGCCGGGTGGCCCGGATTCTTCATGGGGGGCGTCGTCCCCGAGGTAGTCGCGTCGGTCCGGGTCGACCGCTTCGCGGAGCTCGACGAGGTCCACGTGCGGGGCGATCTCGGCCGGAATCGCGTCCGCGGCGGCCCGCAGCGCCGACTGCGCGTCCGCTGCGACGACGACGAGCGTGTGGTAGCGCTGGCGCGCGCCCCCGTAGCGGATCGTCACCTGGAACTGCATGCCGGGAATGTACCGGAATTCGTTGAAGGAAGCGGGCATTCCGTGCTGTATATTCCCCCGCATGATGCCGCCCCCGGAGGTACCCGAGATCTCGCCGGTCGAGCTGAAGGCCCGGCTCGACGCGGGTGACGTGCCCGTTCTCGTCGACGTGCGCGAGCCGTTCGAGTACGCCATCGCCGACCTCCCGGAGCTCGAGCAGGTGCGGATTCCCACCGGGGAATTCGGGAACCGGCTGGCCGAGCTCGACCCCGACGACGACATCGTCGTGTACTGCCGCAGTGGCGCTCGGAGCGCGTGGGCGGTGGCCGTGATGCAGCAGCGGGGCTTTCAGCGGGTGCAGAACTTGCAGGGAGGCGTGCTCGGCTGGCGAATCCACGTCGATCCCACCCTCTCCGCCTACTGACCGCCGGGTTCCTTCCATGAAGTCCGTTCCGTCCCCGCGCACGCTCGTGATCCCCGCGCTCCTGGCGGGTTTCGCCTGCGCTCCGGACTCCGCGGAGCAGGCGGCCCGCGAGTGGCCGCTCTCCGAGGTCGTGGCGGCCGAGGCTCCGGCGGGTGACACCGTGCTCCGGGATGCTGACGACGATACGGCCATGCCCGGCCCGATGGCGGAGGCCGCGGCCCACGAGGGCGCGGCGGCGGCCGGAGGCGCAACGGGGCGGGGCGGGACCGCGGGAAGCGACGTCGCCGAGACGGGACCGTCCTCGGCCGAGATCGTGGCGCAGCGCCGAGAGACGTCCGAGCAGATCGCGAACGCCCTCGCCAAGATCCCGCCGCCTCCGCCGCGGGAGGACTTCGAGGACGCCCGCTTCGCGCGGCCCGAGCACGTGCGCGGCCTCTACGCCAACGCCTGGGCATCGGGGTCGGCCCGCAGGATGGACGAGCTCTTCGGGATCGCGCGGACGACGGAGATCAACGCGATCGTCGTGGACATCAAGGACGCCACGGGCTTCGTCAGCCACGACACCCGGGTGCCGCTGGCGCGCGAGGTCGGCGCGACCGGTGAGATCCGCATCCGCGACCTGCCTGCTCTCCTCGACCGCTTCGAGGCCGAGGGTGTGTACCCGATCGCGCGGATCGTCGTCGTGAAGGACCCCCTGATGGCCGCCAAGCGGCCGGAGATGGCGGTGCAGGACACCGCGGGCGGCGTCTGGATCGACAGCAAGGAGCTCGTCTGGCTGAACCCCTACGACCGCCGCGTCTGGGAGTACCACGTGGCGCTCGCGCGGGAGGTGGCCGAGATGGGATTCCCGGAGATCCAGTGGGACTACATCCGCTTCCCGGACGCGCCCGAGTCCGACATGGCGCGGGCCGTCTTCACCGGGAGCGAAGGACGTCCGCGGGTCGAAGCGATCCGGGGGTTCCTGGCGTACGCCCGCGACGAGCTCTCCGATCTGCCCGTCCGCACGACGGCCGACGTCTTCGGTGTCACGACGTCCTTCCGGCGCGACATCGGGATCGGTCAGCTCTGGGAGACGTTCATCGACGTCGTCGACGTGGCGCTCCCGATGGTCTACCCGAGCCACTACTGGGAGCACTCCTTCGGCTACGACCGACCGAACGCATATCCGTACGAGGTCGTGAAGGAAGCGCTCGACGACGCGCTGAGCCGCTCCGCGCGCGTTGCGGGTGCGGGGAGCATCCGGCCGTGGATCCAGGACTTCACCCTGGGTCCGCCGCTCTACGGCGCCCCCGAGGTGCGGGCTCAGATCCAGGCGTCGTACGACGTGGGCATCGAGGAGTGGATTCTCTGGAATCCGTCCACCCGGTACTCGGTCGAGGCCCTGGAGCCGATCGAAGGCTTCGAGGACGAGCCGCTCATTCGGGTGGCCGGCGTCCTGGCGCCGGTTTCCAGGCGGTACGCCGTGATCGACTCGGTGGCCGCGGTGGACATCCGGACGTCATCGGCCGACACGCTCGACGCCTCGGCCGACAGCGTCGGGGCGCCCGCCGTGGCTGTGGACACCGCGTCGGTGCCCGTCGTGCGGATCGACACCGCGGGGGTGCCCCCTGTGCCGGTCGACACCGCGCTGGTGCCCTCCGATCGTCCGGCGGTCGACACGCTCTCGGTTCCGGTGGTGGACTCGATCGCCGTGCCGGACTCCGTGCGACCGGACACGACCGGGGTCCACACGGTCGGTGGGTTGCGCTAGGCCTGACGCCCGGCCACCACCGCGAACTGCAGCTCGTGCAGGCGAGCGTAGAGGCCGCCGCGCTCCAGCAGCTCCGCGTGCGTACCCTCCTCGTGCAGACAGCCGTGGTGCATGACGATGATGCGGTCGGCGTTCTGAATGGTCGAGAGCCGGTGTGCGATCACGAGCGAGGTCCGCCCCTCCAGCAGCTCGTCGGTGGCGCGCTCGATCTTCGCCTCGATCTCCGAGTCGACCGAGCTCGTCGCCTCGTCCAGCACGAGGATGTCCGGATCGAACGCCAGCGCCCGCGCGAAGCTCACGAGCTGCCGCTCGCCCACCGAGAGTGACGCGCCGCGCTCGCCGAGCGGCTGCGCGAACCCCCGGTCCATCCGCTCGATGAAGTCGGTCGCGCCGATGCGCTCGGCCGCCTCGCGGATTCTTTCGTCCGGGATGTCCGGCGAGCCGAGTCGGAGGTTGTACTCCACGCTCTGGCTGAAGAGGAAGACGTCCTGCAGCACCAGGCCGATGCGGCCGCGCAGCTCGGTCAGCGACAGCTCCGTCACCGGCACGCCGTCGAGCAGGATGCGTCCCTTCTGCACGTCGTAGAAGCGCATCAGCAGGTTGATCAGCGTCGTCTTGCCGGCGCCCGTGTGGCCGACGATCGCCACCTTCTCGCCGGGCGCCACCCGGAAGCTCACGTCGCGCAGCACCCAGTCCGGCTCCCCGGCGTCGGTCTTGCCGTAGGCGAACGAGACGTTCTCGAAGGCGATCGAGCCGCGCGGCTCGGGCGGGAAGGACCGGGGTGCGGCCGGATCGCCGATCGCGACCTCCTCGTCGAGGAGCTGGAAGACGCGCTCGGAGGACGCCATCGCCGCTTGCAGGAGGTTGTACTTCTCCGAGAGGTCCTGGATCGGGCGGAAGAAGCGGCGGGCATACTGGAGGAAGGCGGCGATGACGCCCACGGTCAGGAAGCCCGAGAGCATGCGCGCGCCGCCGTACCAGATGATCAGCGCCAGCGCTACGGCGGTGAAGAGCTGGATGATCGGAAAGAAGAGCGCGTAGTAGGTGATCGAGCGCAGGTGCGCCTGCAGGTGGTCCTCGTTGAGCTCGGCCAGCCGGGCGGCGTCCGCTTCCTCGCGGTTGAAGAGTTGCACGACCCGGATGCCCGTGATGCGCTCCTGCAGGAAGGCGTTGATGCGCGCGATGCGCACGCGGATGTCGCGGTACGCGGCGCGGATCTTCGCCCGGAAGAGGAAGGCGGCGAAGAAGACGAGCGGCAGCACCGCGAAGGAGACCAGCGCGAGCCGCCAGTTCATCGTCAGCATGGCGCCGACGATGAAGGCCAGGGTGAAGAGGTCGCCGAAGACGCTGACGACGCCGGAGCTGAACAGCGTGTTCAGCGTCTCGACGTCGTTGGTGATCCGCGTCATCAGGCGGCCGATCGGGTTGCGGTCGTAGAAGCGCAGATCCAGACGCTGGAGCTTGTCGAAGATCTCCGAGCGCAGGTCGTACATGATCGACTGGCCGAGCCACGTCGTGAGCAGCGCCTGGCCGTACTCGAGGACGAAGCCGAGCACGAGCGACGCCGCATACGCGCCTACGAGGATCGCGAGGAGGCGCGTGTCTCCGGCCGGGATCGCCTCGTCGATGACGAGCTGGGTGATCCACGGGCCCACGATCGCCATGGCCGAGCCGAGGAGCAGGATCACGAGCGCCCCGGCCACGTGCCATCGGTACGGCTTCAGGTAACGGAGGAGACGCCGCATGAGGCGGGCGTCGTACGCCTTGCCGAGGGCGTCCTCTTCGTGGAAGGTGCCGGCTGCCATCCCTGAGTCTGGCACCGAGGCCGGTGGTCACCAACCCGGGCCCGCCGAGCGTGGACCGTCCGTTGCGCGATCACACCCCCGGCCCTATGATCATCTCGATCATATGATCGCGATGATCATATGAGGGACCGGACGCCCATCACCGGGACGTCCACGACCCGGACGCCGATGGCTCGGACCCCCGAGGAGGAGCTGCCCCTCAAGCCGGTGGACTTCCACATCCTCCTCGTCCTCACGGACGGCGAGCTCCACGGCTACGGCATGGTGAAGGAGATCGAGCGGAGGAGCGACGGGCGGATCCGCCTGGAGCCCGGCAACCTCTACCGCTACCTCCGCCGCCTCGTCGATGCCGAGATGGTCGAGCCCGCGGAGCGCCGGGCGGTGGGGGGCTCGCGGAGGTCGGCCGATGCGCGCACGGGTCAGCACGAGCCGGCGAACGGGTCCGACGCCCGCCGCCGTCGCTACTATCGCGTGACGCCGTACGGGCGACGGGTGCTCCTGGCGGACGCGGCGCGCATGCGCGCCCTGGCGGAGGCGGTCGAGGGGGGGGTGGGCGGTGCCTGAGGCGCACGCCCGTCGACGGGCGGAGCGCGCGTACTCCGCGCTGCTCCGACTCTACCCGCCCGCCTTCCGCGAGGAGTACGGGACCGACGCGCTCGAGCTCTTCCTGGACCGCTGGACCGAAGCGCGGGCGTCGGGGCGCGGGGCGGCGCTCACTCTATGGATCACCACCATCGCCAACGTGGCGGCCCACGGCCTCCTGGAGCGCGTGGCCGAGCTCGGGCGCGCGGGCCGCTCGCCCGTCACCTCGGACCTCCTCACCGGGACGGCGCGCAGGCTCCGCCGGGCGCCCGGAATGGGGCTCGCGATCGTGGCCACGCTCGCGGTCGGCATCGGAGCGAACGTGGCGCTCTTCAGCGTCCTCCGCTCGGTGCTCGTGCGCCCACTCCCCTATCCCGACGCCGACCGCCTGGTACGCCTGTGGGAGACGAACCCACGGGTCGACGAGGAGCGGACCGGACCCTCGCCCCTGAACTTCGTGGACTGGGAATCCGAGGCGCGCGGCTTCGAGTCGATGGCGGCCTGGTACCTCACCTCGGGCACCTACCGCACCGACGCCTGGGTCGAGGAGATCCGCTCCGCGCAGGTCACGCCGGACTTCTTCCGCACCCTCGGAGTTCGACCCATGCTGGGCCGGGACTTCGCTCCGGAAGAGGTGGCGCGA
>CALJLC010000109.1 GCA_937982605.1 uncultured Gemmatimonadales bacterium
TGTGACTGGAGTTCAGACGTGTGCTCTGCCGATCTCGCGCTGCGCCGCCGGTACGGCAACGACTTCCCGGGCCGGACCTTCGTCAACGACGCAGCCGTTCAGTACGTGGCGGGCATGCTCCAGTGGGGTCGACGCGAGGAGAACGACGCCATCGTCTCCCTTCGCCAGGCGCTCGCCGGATACGAGGAGTACGAACTGCGGTACGGCGTCCGGACGCCGGTGCCCGTGGCCGTGGACGCGGCACGCGTCGCCGCGGCGGTCGGTCTGCCGGACGTCGCGGAGCGAACCACGGCGGCCTTCCTGGTCGGACGCGAGGCCGACGCCGCCGCGCCCGCGCGCGACCCCGAGTCGGGGGACGTGCTGCTCGTCATCGAGAACGGGTTCATTGCCCACAAGCGGCAACAGAAGCTCTGCGTTCCGATCCTCCGGTCCGAGCGCGACGCGGTGCTGGCCGGGGACGCGGCATCCGCGGTCGAGGCGGCGTTCCGGGTGCTCATCCGCACCGTCGTGGTCATGAACGAGATGGGCCGTGAGGGCCAGAGCGCGGTGCAGGCGCACGAGGACGGCGTGGTTCTGGTCAGCGCCGGACTCAGTGCCGTCGGCGTCGAGCTGGTGACGATGGCCTGGCCCGTGTACGAGCTCGAGGCCCACCGGGCGACGGCGATTCGCGTCGAGACGGCGGACGGACCGGTGGTGGAGCCTGCGCTCGTCGAAGATCTCTCCGCCATCGCCGTGCGCGACTTCGAGGAGCAGAAGACGTCGATGCTGCTGCGCATGATCGGGCGGACGCTGCTGCGCGAGGCGGCGATCGTTCAGGCCGAGCGGGCCGGGGAGCGTGCCGGCGGCGCGCTGGGGTCGTTCACCGCGCGCGTGACGGCCCGCGCGCTCGCCAACACCGCCGAGCGCGCAGACACCCGGAGCTGGACGGCGTTGCCGGCCGAGCTCCTTGTGGCGCGGTTGCGCCTCCCTCCAGGTGCGCACGAGCTGCGCGTGACCTTTCAGGGCGTGCGCGGACCGGAGTCCAGGTCCGTCACGGTCGAAGTCGAGCCGGGCGCCGTGGCCCTTCGGTCGGTGTCCCTGTACGGGCGCGACCGCGGGGACCGGGCGCGCTTCTCGGGCGCCACGCGGGAGGTTGTGCACCGCGTCCCGCCGCGTAGAGCGCGCTCCTGACGCAGCCGGCATCCGGTAGGCAGCCGGAGGGTCGATCAGGCGGCGCCGCCCCGTGCGTCGCTCCCGTAGCGTCCGTTGTCCGGTCCACGCCGGGTTCTCGCAATCCCCCATGAGGGCGGGTGACGACGAGTCGCCCGCCCGGGACGGATCTGCACAGGAGGCCCGACATGGCAACCCGACCGACGAGAACCCGATTCGCCCTGCTTGCCGGCATGCTGGTGGTCGGCTCGGTGGGGTGCGGTGAAACCCCGACCGAGTCCACGGAGCCGCCGACCGAGGGCGAGCCGCCCGCGAACGTCGCGCCTGCGCTGGCGGCGATCCCCGACCAGGCCGTCATCCGCAACGCGCTCGTGTCGAGGTCGGTGGAGGTCGCCCTCTCGATCACCGATCCGGACGACACACGGCACTCCGTCGTGATCGAGTCGAGCGACGAGTCCGTCCTTTCCGGCTCCGCGGTGTCCTGCGGGCCCGGCCCGTGCGTGCTCACGCTCAGCCCGGTGCTCGACGCGACCGCCACGGTCACCCTCTCGGTCCAGGTGGCGGACGACGACGGCGCCGACGACCGGGCCGATTTCGTGCTCCGTGTCGAGCCGAGACGCGTCACCTCGACCGCCGACCTCGGCCCGGGGTCGCTTCGGAGCGTCCTCGACGAGGCCGAGGCCGGGGACGTGATCGGCTTCGACGCGGAGGGCGCGTTCGCGTCCGGCGCGACGATCTCGCTGCTGACGGAGATCGAGATCGACCGGAGCGTGACGATCGAAGGGCCGGGGCAGGACGTGCTCACCGTGAGCGGCAACAACGTGACGCGCGCGTTCCGGATCGCCGGGCAGGCGGCCGCGACGATCCTGGACCTCACGATCGCGGACGGGGTCGCGGGGCTCGAACCCCTTCCGGTCGGCGAGGAGCGGCGTGTGGGCGGCGGCGCGCTCGTGATGCCCGGGGGTGCTCTGACGTTGAAGCGCGTGCGCCTGAACGGGAATCAGGCGGAGCTCGGCGGAGGGGTCGCCAACTTCGACGCCACGCTCCTGATCGAGGAGTCGTCGGTGTCGGACAACGACGCCTCGGGATCGGGCGGCGGCATCTACTTCGGAGGGGACGGGGCCGGGTCGACGCGGCTGGTATCGACACGGCTGGCTGGAAACGATGCGGCGGAGGCCGGTGGGGGGCTCGCGTCCATCGCCGGACCGGTGGCGATCTCCGGGGGCCGCATCGAACGGAATACGGCGCTCAGCGGCGCGGGGCTCAGCGTCGGGGGCGTGACGACGGTCTCGGCCGCCGAGATCGTCGACAACCGGGCCGAGGCCTCCGGGGGCGGCGCGTACTTCTTCGGCGCGGGGGCGGTCGTCGAGTCCACGCTCTTTCAGATGAACGAGGCAGCGTACGGCGGCGGAGCGTGCGTCTGCGAGGGTACGGACGTCACCATGTCGGGCGTCTCGATCGACGCCAACCAGGCGATCTCCGGTGCGGGGGTCTACGTCTTCGGCACCTTCGCGCTGCGCTCGGGGAGCGAGCTCTCGGACAACGTCGCGACCGAGTTCGGAGGCGGCCTGGTCGTCAACCTCGAGTCGTCGGCCACCCTCGAGGAGAGCGTGCTGAGGGGGAACGACGCCGAAGCCGGTGGCGGACTGTTCGCGTTCGGGGAGGTCCTCGTCGCGCGATCGCTGCTGGAGGCGAACACCGCAAACTACGGCGGCGGAGCCCATGTCATCGGCGCTCCGTCGACGTTCTCTTCCACGACCCTCCGCGCCAACCGAGCGGATTTCAACGGAGGAGGGCTGCGGGTGGTCGGGTCCGATGCACCCGCGACGATGGAGAACTCCGAGATCCTCGACAACTCTGCCGGGGCATGGGGCGGTGGGATCGAGCTGGCGACCGCAGGCGGCGTCACGCACCAGCTGTCGAACACCGTCGTTTCGGAGAACAAGGCCGCGTTCGGGGGTGGTCTCCTGGCCAGCTCGTCGGTCGACGTCGTCGATACGCACTTCATCGACAACGAGGCCACGCAGGCCGGCGGCGGGATCCACACCGCGGACCGCCTGGTGGTGACCGGGGTCTCGCGTATCAGTCAGAACTCCGCCCGGCTCGGCGCGGGGATCCACGCGAGCCGGCGGGTCACGCTCGGCGAGGACAGCAGCGTAGCCGGAAACCGGGCGGCGGAACGAGGTGGGGGATTCTACCTCACGTCGACCGCCGACCTCGACGTCCTCGACCAGACCAGCTCGCTCATCGTCGGCAACAGCGCCGGCATCGCGGGAGGCGGGATCTACAACGCGGGCGGAGACATCCGCGACGTCGATCCGAGGACGGTCCTGGGCAACGCGCCCGACGACATCGCGGAGGGCAACTGACGGCGGGGGGGCGAGCCGCTTTGGCCCGTCCGCGCCCCGTTTGCGCAAGGAGAGGAAAGGGCCGGAACGGTCGGCACGAGCGTCGGCGGTGGCGGGCCCACGGAGGGACGCACATGGATCGAACGGGAGGCGGCACCACCGACCGCGGACTCCGGGCCCACCCCGGTCGTGCCGTGTCGCCGACGCCGGCCGCGCCGTCGCGACCCCGCCCGCACTGCCGTAGGATGCCCGGATGGAGATGAACGGGTCGGCCGCGGAGATCAGCGCGCTCCTGGAGCGGCTCGCCGCCGGGGACACGGACGCCCTCGACGGGCTCTACCCGCTCGTCTATGAGGATCTGCGCCGCGTCGCCCACCGGAGGCTGGCGGCGGAGGCGGCCGGCCACACGCTCAACACCACCGCCCTGGTGCACGAGAGCTACCTGCGGCTGGCCGAGGGTCGGGGCTTCGCGGTGGAGAGCCGGGCGCACCTGCTGAACGTGGCCGCCCGGGCCATGCGGCAGATCCTGGTGGACCACGCGCGGCGAAGGACGTCGGCGAAGCGAGGCAGCGGGGCGATTCCCGTCCCCCTCGACGGTGTGCTGCACGTGGCGGCCGAGCGCTCGGGCGACCTGCTCGAGCTGCACGAGGCGCTGGAGCGACTCTCCCGACTCGACGAGCGGCAGGCCCAGGTGGTCGAGTGCAAGGTCTTCGGCGGCATGACGGTGCCCGAAATCGCGGAGGCGCTCGGCGTCTCCCCCGGAACGGTGAAGCGCGACTGGTCGATGGCCCGCGCATGGCTGGCTACGGCACTGTGAGCCTCCGTGAACGCCTGGTGGACGCGGTGCGCGAGCTGCGCCGTCGGCACGTCGTACGGGTCTTCCTCGTCTACGTCGGGGTCGCGGTCGCCGTCTGGCAGGGGGCGGACGTCGCCTTCGCGGCGCTCGGCATCCCCGAGTGGGCGGTCTCGCTCGTCGTCGTGCTGACCGCCCTGGGCCTCCCGGTGGCGCTGGTCCTCGCCTGGGCCTTCGACGTGACGCCGCAGGGCGTCGTGCGCACGACGCCTTCGCCCGAGATCGACCGGACGCCCGACGACGACGAGGCACGGGCCCGCTGGCGTCGCCTTCAGGCGGTGATGGACAGGGTCCTCGCGGAGCCCCCCGAGGAGCGGGAACGCGTGCTCTCCTCCCTCGACGACCCCCTCGACCTGATCGCCGAGGCACGCGACCTGCTGGAGGCGTACGAGCGGCCCGGGCGCGCCGGGGAGCTGATGGACGAGATCGCGGAGACGGTGGCGCGCGTGCCCCTGGGCGACGTCGAGTCGGGCTCGATGATCGGCCCCTACCGGGTGACCGGGCGGCTCGGATCCGGAGGGATGGGCGTCGTCTACCGCGCCGTCGACGACCGACTCGGGCGAGCGATCGCGCTCAAGCTGCTCTCGCCGGCCTACGCGTCGGATCCGGTCGCCCGGGAGCGGTTCCTGCTGGAGGCGCGGGCCGCCGCCACGCTGGATCACCCGAACATCTGCACGATCCTGGACCTCGGCGAGGTGGACGGACGGCCCTTCATCGCCATGCCGTCGTACGAGGGCACGACGCTCGCCGCTCTGCTCTCCCGCGGTCCCGTGGAGCCGGAGCGTGCGCTCGATATCGCGGCTCAGGTCGGTCGCGCCCTCGTGGCCGCGCACCAGCAGGGGATCGTGCATCGTGACATCAAGCCGGCCAACGTCATCGTCACGCCCGAGGGGACGACGAAGGTTCTGGACTTCGGCGTGGCGAAGGTGGCGTCGCAGCGGCTCACGCGGACCGGAGCCAACGTCGGCACCCCGAACTACATGAGCCCCGAACAGACCCGTGGTGACGTGGTCGACCACCGCACGGACATCTGGTCGCTCGGGGTGGTGCTGTACGAGATGACGACGGGCCGGCGCCCCTTCGAAGGGAACAACGACCAGGCGATCCGTACCGCGCTCCTGACGTCCACGCCATCGATGCCGGAGGCCGGTGGCGTGCTGGCGCGGGGGCTGTGGGCGGTGATCGATCGCTGCCTGGCGAAGGACCGGGAGCTCCGCTATGCGTCCGCCGAGGAGCTCGTCGGCGACCTCGAGGCGATCGAGGTCGATCCGGACGCCGTGGACGGGTCGGGTCCCTCGGCTTCCCCCGGCGACGAGGTGATTCGCCGGGGCGAGCGGCGCCCCGTGACGGTGCTCACCTGCCTCGTCGACGGGTACGGCGTGCTCGTCGAGCAGATGGATTCCGAAGCGCTCGATTCCGTGACCCGACAGGTGCACCAGGCGGTGGCCGCGGCGGCGACGGCGGAGGGCGGGATGATCCACTCGCTGGAACCGGACCGGGTGGTGATGGTCTTCGGCATCCCGAAGGCGAGGGAGGACGACGTCGTGAGGGCCGTTCGCTGTGCGCTCGGCCTGCAGCAACAGCGGTGGCCGGCGGGATGGGAGGGGGCCACGCACGACGTCCGCCTCCGGGTCGGTGTGGACCGGGGGATGACGCCGGTGCTGCCCAGCGCGTCGGGCAACGGCCGCCTCGGCATCGACCGCGGGCTGCTCGACCGGGCGAGCGGCGTGGCGGGCGCCGACCGGGAGCGCTCCGTTCTCATCAGCGAGGACTGTCATCGGATCGTCCGAGCGTACTTCGAGACCGAGCCGGGCCCGGAGCTCGGGCTGCCGGGCGACGCCGAGCCGTCGCGGACCTACCGGGTCACGGCGGCGAAGGAGTACGAGTCGAGTCTCGAAGCGCGCGGGTCCAGCGGGCTCAGTGCCTTCGCCGGCCGGGAGGCCGAGGTGCGCGTGCTGGCCGAGACGCTCCGGGCGGCGTGCGCGGGGACCGGATGGATCGTCACGGTCGAAGGCGACGCCGGTGTCGGGAAGAGCCGGCTCCTGTACGAATTCCGCCGCGGCGTCGTGGGGAGCTCCGCGTCGGTCCTGACGGGACGCTGCCAGGGGTACGGAGGCTCGGTGCCGTACCTGCCGTTCCTCGACGTGCTCCGCGGCCTGCTGCTCGGTGACGACGCGCCGCCGGGAGAGGCCGCGGCCACCGTCGATCGACGTCTGGCGGAGCTCGGTTCCGACCTGATGCGGTACGCGCCCTTCTATCACCATCTCCTCTCCGTTCCCGACCGATCGGCGCTGCCGCCCCACCTGTCCGGGGCCCAGCTCCGCCTTGCGATCGTCGAGTCGATCACCGCCCTGCTGACCGTCTCCTGTCGCGACGAGCCGACGGTCCTCCTTCTCGAGGACTGGCACTGGGCGGACGACGCATCGGTCACGACGCTCCGACAGCTCAGCGCCCTCCTCGCCTCTCACCGTCTCATGGTGGTCGTGACGTACCGGCCGGGGTACGCCGTCGACCTCGGGGGAATCGAGAACCGGCGCGAGATCCCCCTGCGCCCGCTGGATCCGGACCAGTCGAAGGCGGTCGTCGGGTCCGCGCTCGGCGTCGACATCGTGCCCGACGACCTCGCGGCCGCGATCTTCGCGCGGACGCAGGGCAATCCCTTCTTCACCGAGGAGATCTGCACGACGCTGCTCGAACAGGGTCACGTGCGCAGCGAGCAGCGCCGAGCCGTCGTCTCCGGCTCGGCCGCCGACGTGCCCCTTCCCGACTCGGTGCAGTCGACGATCCGCGCCCGGCTGGACCGGATCGACCCGACCGCTAGGGAAGTGCTCGGTGCCGCGTCGGTGATCGGGCGCGATTTCACCCGTGAGCTGCTCGAGGCCACGCTTCCGGAGGCCGCGGGGGTGAGCCTCTCGCTGGAGCGGCTGCTCGGTGCGGGTCTGATCCAGCAGGTCCGGGTCGTTCCGGACGTGACGTACCGCTTCCGTCACGCGCTCATGCAGGAGGTGGCCTACGACACAATCCCAGCGCACCACACCACCAAGCTGCAGCGCAGGGTCGGGGAGGGCATCGAGGAGCTGTTCGCCACGGAGGAGCCGCCGCTCGAGCGTCTCGCGGGCCACTTCCACGAGGCCCGCGCGTGGGAGAAGGCGTACCGTTACGGATTGGCTGCGGCCCGCCGCGCGCAGCGGGTGAGTCAGTTCCCCGAAGCTCTGCACGCGCTCGACCTCGCCGAGGGCGCGCTGCGCCGTCTCGAGGCCTCGGCGACCCCGACCGCACTCATGGATGTGCTGTTCCTTCGTGAGCGCATCTCGGAGACGATGGGGCGCCGGGACGAGCAGCAAAGGCTGATCGATCGGCTCCTTCCCCTCGCCCGGGCGAGCGGAGACGTGACCCTTCTGACCGAGGCGCTCCTCCGCGCGGGCGACCTGCGCCTGGTGATGCGCCAGCACGACGAGGCAGAGGCGCTTCTCCTGCAGGCCGTCGAGGCGAGCGAGGTCGAGGCAGGCTCGACGGTCCACCGGAAGGCCCTGCGAAGCCTCGGTCTGCTTCGGTGGCACCAGGACCGGAACGAGGAGGCGCTCGAGATCCTGGAAGAGGTGCTGGAGGCGGACCGCCGCGACGGCGACCGGGACGCGATCTGCGTCGACACGCACAACCTCGCGACCGTCTACCGCGCGATGGGTCACATCGAGCGCGCGCTCGAGCTCTCGGAGGAGTCCTTCCGCCTGGCGGAGGGGAATCCGCTCCGGGAGTGCTACGCGCGGCACGCGATCGCGCTCCAGCAGCGGATGCTCGGTGACGCCGAGGGCGCCATCCACGGGCTGGAGGAGGCCGTCGCCAAGTGCCGCGACGGCAAGATGCCCCTCCAGGAGACGTTCATGCTGACTTCCCTGGCTCACTTCCTCCTGGACCAGGGTCGGGTGGAGGAGGGAATCGAGCGCTACCGCGAGGCCGTCGGGCTGGGGCGCCGGATCCAGGCGGCGGAAGCGACGGCCGTGGCCGCGGCCGCGCTCGGGTCCGTGCTCGAGGGACTGGGTCAGGACCGCGAGGCGCTCGAGGCCTGGCTCGAGGCTTCGGAGTGGGCCGGCAAGATGCGGCAGACCGATCAGGAGATCGAGGCCTCGACGCGTGTGGCGAGCCTGGGAGAGCGCCTGAGCCGTGCCCAGATCGCGATGGAGCACTGGGGCCGGGTCCGCGAGCTCGGACGCCTGGCCGAAGCGCCGGAGGTCGAGGTCCGCGCGCTCGGGGGGCTCGCCCGGGTGACGCGGCGGCATCTGGGCGGAGACGCGGTCGCCCACCCCTACTACGTGGAGGCGCTGACCGTGTCGCGGCGGGCGGGGCTTCCCCGTCACGAAGGGCGCATCCTCAACACCCTCGGCGTCATCGCGTGGGAAGCGGGCGATGTCGAGGGCGCACGCCGGCGGTACGAGGACGCCGCCGAATGCTTCGAGAGGGCCGGGGACGACGAGGGCCTGGGGCTGGCGCTGAACAGCCTCGGGGCCACCCTCCGCCGGCTCGGAGCGTGCGGGGAAGCGGCTCGGGTCCTCGAGCAGGCGATCGAGCACCACGCGCGCCGGGGTGCCCGAGGGATGGAGGGCTACGCCCTGGCGGTGCTCGGGGACGTCTACTGCGACGTCGAGCAGTACGGCGAAGGGCAGGAAGCGTACTCCCGATCGCTGGAGCTGCGGCGACTCGTCGGCGATCGGATCGGCGAGGGATGGATGCTGGAGAGGCTGGCGCGCACCGCCGCCGCCACCGGAAACCTCGACCGCCTGCGCGAGCTGCTCGAAGCCGCACAGGTGGTCGCCGATGAACAGGAGGCGCACGACCTGCTGGAGGCGTGCGCCCGTCTACGACGTTGACCCGAATCGAGGAGGCACGACCATGCCCCGCTATCTGATCGAACGCACGACGGGATCGCTGACGCGCGACGACCTCCAGGCGGCCGCGAAGCGGTCGATCGAGGTGATCGGCGAGCTGGAGGGAGTCCGCTGGGTCCGCAGCTACGTCTCCGACCGCGAGGGCAAGATTTACTGCGAGTACGACGCTCCCAGCGAGGAGGCGATCCGCCGTCACGCGGAGCTCGCCGGTCTTCCCGTCGACGCCATCGTGGAGGTCGCCCTCGAGGTGAGTCCCTCCATGTTCGTCTAGCGGACCGCGCCGGCCCCCTCACGAAAGCAGGACGGCTGCCGATCCTCTTCAAGAGGAAGGGTCGGGCGGCCCGGCGGGGTGGAGGGCCGGCCCGCGCACGCGCCCCACCTCCGTCCGGGCTCATGATCCAATCCGCTCGAGTGGCGCCCACCGAATCGGTGGCCGAACGTGCCCGGGCGCGCTCGCTGTGGGGTCCGGAGCTCGGTGCGGCGCTGCGGGCCGAGCCGGATCTGACCGCCATCGACCTCTCCGGCGCCGACCTGGACGGGGCCGACCTCAGCGGGCTCACGCTCTTCAAGGCGAGGCTCGCGGGGGCGTCGCTCCGGGGCGCCACGCTCGACGGCGCGGAGCTGACCGGCGCGGACCTCCGCGGGGCGGACCTGGAGCGCGCCAGCGCCCGCCGCGTCGGCCTCGGGCATGCCCGCCTCGGCGAGGTGCGGGCCTTCGAGGCCGACCTCACGGGGGCCACGCTGAGCGGCGCCGACCTGGGCGGCGCGTCGTTTCACTGCGCGGTCCTGGAGGGCGCTAGCCTGCGGGAAGCGGACGTTACGGGCGCCGACCTCCGGGCCGCGCACCTGCGGGGAGCAGAGCTCTAGCGGACCAGGGGCGGGGGCGCCTGCTTCGACGACGCGGATCTGCGGGGGGCACGCCTACGTGCGATCGCGGGCTTCGAGACGGCGCAGTGGTACGGCACGGACCTGCGGGACATCAACTTCGCCGGCGCGTATCGCCTGCGCCGACATGCGGCCGACGAGAACTATCTGCGCGAGTTCCGCGAGGCCGGCCGCATGGAGCACGTGGCGTACCTGCTCTGGCGCGTGACGAGCGACTGCGGGCGGAGCCTCCGGCGCTGGACCGCGGTGATCGGCGCCGTCGCGGTGCTCTTCGCCGTGCTCTACGCAGTCGTCGGGATCGACGTCGGCGCCCACGCTCCGGGGTGGCTCACCTACTTCTATTTCAGCGTCGTGACGCTGACGACGCTCGGGTACGGCGACGTGCTGCCCGTCTCCGCCGTGGGACAGCTCCTCGTCGTCCTCGAGGTCTGCCTGGGGTACCTCATGCTCGGCGGGCTGATCTCGATCCTCGCCAACAAGATGGCCAGGCGGAGCGACTGACGTGTTCCGCTGGCGCCGCAGCCCGGATCCGAAGGCACAGCTCCAGGAGCTGATCGGCGACTACGAGCTCCCCTCCTTCTCCGGCCCGACCCTGTCGACGCTGAGCCTCCTGCGGGACAACGCCGAGCTCCCGGTCGTCGCGGAGCAGATCATGGCGGACCCGGGGCTGAGCGTGCGTATCCTGCGCACCGCGAACTCCGCCGCCTTCGGGCTGCGGCAGCCGGCGTCGAACCTCACCTATGCCGTGAGCCTGCTCGGACGGTCCCGCGTCGAGTCGCTGGTCCTGGCCGCGGCCGTCGGCGACGCCCTCCCCGCGCAGGCCGACATCGACCTGGCGGGCTTCTGGCGCACGGCCGCGCAGCGGGCGTGCATCGCCCGGGAGATCGCCTCGTCCGTGCGCTCCTCGGACCCGGTCGAGGCGTTCACGGCGGGCCTCCTGCAGGACATGGCGGTCCCCGTTCTCGCGGTGGCCCACCCGGACCGCTACGCCCCGCTCTACGCCCGCTCGGAGACCGACGCCACCGCGCCGCTTCCCCGCATGGAGCTCGACGAGTTCGGCTACGACCACGCCCAGGTCGGCGCGATGATGGCCGAGAGCTGGGGTCTGCCGGAATCGCTCATCCTGGCCATCGCCGACCACCACCACCTCGGGGAGCGGGCGCCGGACGCCGTCGAGGCGGTCTCGCTGGTCCGGCACTGCGAGCCGGCCGACGACTTCGGCCCTCTGCGAGAGCACTGCAGCGGCCGCCTGTCGATCGAGCCCGCGACCCTCGACGGGATGATCGAAGCCGCGGGGCGCGAATGCACGTCGCTGGCCGAGTCGATGCTCTCCTGACCGCCCCGACGGGACCCCCGTGCGCTGAGCCACGGGAGGGCGGCATCCTGTCTTCCTCGTAGCCCTCGAAGGAAGGGCCGAGCGAACGAGGAGAGACGATGCTCGTCAGACTGACGGCCTTCACCGACGACCCTCGCGGCGGCAACCCCGCCGGGGTGTGGATCGGACCCGAGCTGCCGGAGCCCGGCGCCATGCAGGAGGTGGCGGCGGACGTCGGCTACTCCGAGACCGCGTTTCTCGCCCCCGCCGGCGAGCGGCGGTATCGGATGCGCTACTTCAGCCCCGCCGCCGAGGTGTCCTTCTGCGGGCACGCGACCATCGCCTCGGGCGTCGAGCTGGGGCGCCGCCACGGGGAGGGTACCTACGTCTTCGAGACGAGTGTGGGTGACGTGCCGGTCCTGGTCGAGCGCCGGGACGGCCGGTGGCTGGCCTCGCTCACCTCGGTGGACACCGAGCAACGCGAAGCCGGGCCGGGGCTGGTGGCCGGCGCGCTCCGGGCCCTGGGCTGGAGCCGCGCCGATCTCGATCCAGGCATTCCCCCGGTGGTCGCGTACGCGGGGGCGTGGCACCTCGTGCTGGCCGTCGCGCGGCGTGCCACGCTCGACGCCCTCGACTACGACTTCGAGGATCTGCGGGATCTCATGGAGGCGGAGCGGATCACCACCCTGCAGCTGGTCTGGAGGGAGTCCGACGACGTCTGGCATGCCCGGGATCCCTTCCCGGTGGGCGGGGTGGTCGAAGACCCGGCGACCGGGGCGGCCGCGGCGGCCTTCGGCGGATACCTGCGCGACTCGGGACTCCTGCGGGCTCCGGCGCGCTTCGTGATCCGGCAGGGCGAGGCGATGGGACGCCCGAGCCTCCTGGAGGTGTCGGTGCCGGAGCGGGGCGGCATCACCGTCACGGGAGGAGCGGTCTCCCTGGAGTCCGGGGACGGGCGGGCCGACGGCGAGGGAGAGGCGCGGTGACGGGGGCCGCTCCGGGCGCGCGCGTCGCCGAGCGGCTCGCGCGCACGTTCCTCGAGCGCGTCTGGAAGGCCCCGGCCGACCTCGACGCCATCGACGAGCTCATGACCGAGGGGTACGTCATCCACTCGGCCGGGACGACGCTCCGGGGGCGTGAGCCGTTCAAGGCCTGGGTCCAGTCTTTTCAGCAGGTGCTCGAAGGCGCGACCAACGAGGTGCGGGACGTCTTCGCCGACGAATCGGGCACCCGCGTCACGGCCCTGTGGGAGTGCCGCGGCGCGAACCGCGGGCTCTTCGGGCTTCCGCCCGACGGCACGCCGATCACCTTCACGGGGATCGCGGTGTGGCGGGTCGAAGACGGGCGGCTGGCGGAGTGCTGGGTGGAGCGGGCGGCGCTGGAGGCGGTGCGGGCGTGGGAGTCACGGGCGGGCGAGAAGGCCGGCCCGACCGAGGCCTGATCGGCTCGGTCGAACCAGTTCAACGGGGGTCACGAGGGAGAGGGCGTCGATGTCCAGGCGTGGATCGGGCTTCGCACGGGCGAGGCAGGTCGGTGTCACGGTCGTCGTGGTGGTCCTGGCGGCGTGGGGGTGCGGGGGGGACGGTCCGACCGATCCCGGGGCGTCGTGGTCGATCGAGGTCGCGGCCGAGGTGGCGACGCAGCGCAAGCGCATCCGCGCGATCACCGCGGGTG
>CALJLC010000110.1 GCA_937982605.1 uncultured Gemmatimonadales bacterium
AGATCCTGGAGACGAACACCTTCGGTGCGAACCCGGTGAAGCTGTCGTCGTACGGCCTCTCCGACCGGACCGAGGAGATCAACGCCGCGGCGGCCCGGCTGGCCCGAGCGGCCGCGGACGCTGCGCCTCGGGCCGCCGTGCGGGTCGCGGGCGCCATCGGTCCGCTCGGGATTCGAATCGAGCCATGGGGACCCACGTCCCTGGAGGAAGCCGAGGCGCACTACCGCCGGCAGGTCGAGGGGCTGCTGGAGGGCGGCGTCGACGGCTTCGTGCTGGAGACCTTCGCGGATACCCACGAGATCGAATGCGCCCTGCGGGCCGTGCGCGCCGCCTGCGACCTGCCCGTGATCGCCCAGATGACGGTCGGCCAGGACGGTCGCACGGCGTACGGGTCGGACGCCGCGCAGCTCGCGACGACGCTCGAGCAGGCCGGGCCCGACGTGATCGGCCTCAACTGCTCGGTCGGTCCGGCGGTCATGCTCGACGCCATCGAGGCGATGGCGGACGCCACCGCCCTGCCGCTCTCGGCGCAGCCCAACGCCGGCCTGCCCCGCACCGTGCGGGACCGCAAGATCTACCTGGCCAGCCCGGAGTACATGGCGCAGTACGCGCGTCGCATGATCGACGTCGGATGCCGCTTCGTCGGCGGCTGCTGCGGGACCACGCCGGAGCACGTGCATCGCATTCGGGACGCGGTGGCCGCGCTCCAGCCCAGGCACGCCGTGATCTCGGTGGGGAGGACCGAGGCGGGAACCCGTCCGGCGGCGCTGCGCGACCCGGTGCCCCTCGAGGCCCGCTCGGCGTGGGGGCGCAAGCTCGCCCGCGGCGAGCCCGTGGCCTCGGTCGAGATCGTGCCCCCGCACGGATGGGATCCGAGGGTGATCACGGAGCCGGCCCGGCGCCTCAAGGTGGCGGGCGTCGACGCCGTCGCGATCGTCGAGTCGCCGCGCTCCCGCAGCCGCATGGGCGCCCTCCCCGCGTCGCTCATCATCGAGCGGGAAGTGGGCATCGAGACCATCGTGCACTACACGTGTCGCGACAAGAACATGCTCGGGATGATCTCCGACCTCCTCGGCGCGGCCGCCGCCGGCGTGCACAACCTCCTGGTCGTCTCCGGCGACCCGCCGGCGATGGGGCCCTACCCCGATGCCACGGCCGTCTTCGACATCGACTCGATCGGGCTCACCAACGTCGTGCAGGGCCTCAACGGGGGGGTCGATCCTCGCAACAACTCGATCGGCGAGCCGACCGAGTTCGTCCAGGGGGTGGCCGTGAACCAGGGCGCGGTCGACGCCGAGCGCGAGCGCGAGCGCTTCCAGTGGAAGGTCGACGCCGGCGCCGACTTCGTGGTGACCCAGCCGGTCTTCGATCCGGACGCGCTGGCGCGCTTCCTCGACACCGTGGACGCCTCGGGCATCCCGGTCATCGCAGGCATCTGGCACTTCATGAGCCTTCGCAACGCGGAGTTCCTGGCCAACGAGATGCCCGGGGTCGCCGTGCCGCCCGGCACCGTGGAGCGGATGAGGCGCGCGCAGGCGTCCGGTCCGGACGCCGCGGTCGAGGAAGGGGTCGCGATCGCGCTCGAGGTGATCGAGGCCACGCGGGGGTGGGTGCAGGGATTCCACCTGTCGGCCCCTCACCGGCGGGTCGAGGTTCCGCTGCGCGTTCTCCGCGAGAGCGGCTTTCGGACGACCGCCTGACGCCCCCCGCAGCTTCCTCCCCGGGGCGGACGGGGCGCGGTCAGACGAGGTCCAGGATGCGCTTCAACGTGCGTCCGGCGTGCCGCTCCCCGAGGTTGCTCACGTAGACCTTCTCGGCGCCCGCGGCGCGCAGCGCACGGATCGAGCGCGCGCAGACCTCCTCGGCCGATGCGCCGGACTCGAACTCCGCGGTGACCTCGGACGCGGGCACCGGGAAGAAGCCGCCGAGGGTCCGGAGCGTCTTCGGGTTCGCGGAGCGGTAGTAGAACACGCCGTAGACGACGGGCTTCGCCGAACCCCGCCTTCGGCGCGCCTCAAGAAACGACTCGACGGCCGGGATCGAGTGGTGCGACACGATCTGGCTGAGGGCGAACGCGGCGTGCGCGTCCGGGGCGTCGAGGAAGTCGAGCTGCTCGTCCGCGTCACGGTGCGGGTTCACCCAGCCGCCCAGCGTGAGGCCCGGCGCGAAGCCGGCGAGGATCTCGCGCAGGTCCCTCCCGTGCGGGACGCAGCGCGGGGGCGGTACCGAGACGTCGCCGCCGAGCACGGTCAGCGAGTCGAAGCCGTCGGCGTGGGCGCGGGCCGCGAAGGTCCGGCAGTAGTCGAGCGTGTGCTTGCACGTCAGGATCGGCACGATCCGGCGCAGCTCCACCGCATCCCCGACGTTTCCGCCGACGTGCGCCAGGCTCTCCTCCTCCGCCGCTCCCACCGCGTTGTCGGTCAGGAAGACGAAAAGCTCGTCGCGGGTGAGCCGGCCGAGCGTGTGGTGCAGGTCGATCCACGCGGACATGCCTTCGGCCGCGTCCAGCCTGCGGCTCGGAGGCCTCAGCTCGACGGAGACGAGCGGGCCCGGCCGCCGGAGGGCCTCGAGCAGGAGGCTCACGGCGCCCCCACGAGCGACTCCACCTCCTCGGGCTCCGTCGGCAGCGCGGCGGTCAGCACCTCGCAGCCGTCCGCGGTGACGACGACGTCGTCCTCGATCCGGACTCCGATGCCCTCGAAGGCGGCGGCGGCGTCCCCCCCGCCCTCCGGCCGGAAGTACAGCCCCGGCTCGACGGTGAAGACCATGCCGGGCTCGAGCCGCCGCGACGCGCCGTCGCGGGCGTAGTCGCCGGGGTCGTGCACGTCGAGACCGAGCCAGTGCGACGTCTGGTGGGGAAAGAAGGGTCGGTGGGCACCCTCTTCCACCAGCGTGTCGACGTCGCCCGCGAGCACGCCGAGGTCCACCAGCCCGGCGGTGAGCGTGCGCACGGCCGCGTCGTGCACCCCGCCGATCGTCGCCCCCGGACGGACGGCGGCCACGGCGGCCCGCAGCGCCGCGAGCACCGCGTCGTACACGTCGCGCTGCGGCGCCGAGAAGCGTCCCGACGCGGGCAGCGTGCGCGTGACGTCCCCGTGGTAGTAGTCGACCTCGGCGCCGGCGTCGAGGAGGAGCAGGCCGCCGCCGGGCACGCGGGCGTCGTTGTCCACGTAGTGCAGCACGCAGCCGTGCGCGCCGGCGGCCGCGATCGTCTCGAAGCCCGGGCGCCGCGCGCCGAGGGAGCGGAAGGTGGCTTCCACGGCCGCCTCGACCTCCCACTCCCCCACCCCGGGGCCGAGCACGGCCGCGCCAGCACGGTGCCCGGCGATCGTGACCTCGGCGGCGCGGCGGAGCGAGGCGAGCTCGGAGGAGTCCTTCACGAGGCGGAGATCGTCCAGCGCTTCACCGGGATCGACCACACCCCGTGGCCCCGTGCCGTGGCGCGGCCCGCGGTCGCGTGCGCGGTGCAGCGCACCGACGACGAGCCGTTCGACCTCTGCGTCGACCCCACCGAGTCGGAAGTGGATCCGGTCGGCGTCGGCGAGCAGCGCCGGCAGGCGCTCCGAGAGCTCCGCGCGCGGCACCGCCTCGTCCGCGCCGCTCGACGCGCCTGCCCCCTCGACACCGAGCCGCGGGCCCGCCCACAGCTCCGCCTCGGCGTCACGCTCCCTGGCGAAGATCGTGAGCCGCGGCTCCGCGCCGCCGACCAGCACCGCCACGGTGCCCGGCTCGGTCAGCCCGGTGAGCCAGTACAGCTCCCGGTCCGCGACGTAGGGGTGCTCGGTGTCCCGCGAGGCGAGCGCGAGCGGGGCCGCCGGGAGGACCAGGACGCCCGCTCCGAGTCGGGCTTCGACGGCCCGGCGCCGGGCGGCGCGGTCCGCAACGAGCGCGGGATGAGCTTCGGCGGCGTTCATGGCCGTGAAGTGTAGCGTGGCGCGGCACCGGTCCCAACGCCATGGTGTAGGGCTGAGCGGCCGAGAGGCGGCCGAAATCGACCCGATCCCACGCACAGGCCACCGTCGTCGAGATGACCGAGCCCACCACACCGCAGCGGCCGGGCACGCGCCCGGCCCCCCTCCGTAGCCGTCGAGCCGTCCGACTCCTGGCCGCCGCCCTGGCCCCGATACCGCTCGTGGTGGTGCCGGCGACCGCGCAGGAGCCCGACTCGGTCGTCGCGATCGAGCCGATCATGGTCCGCGTGCTCGGAAGCTCGATCGAGACCGGCTCGCCCTATTCCGTCTCGGTCGTGGCCGGCGAGGAGCTCACGCGGGGAACGATGTCGACGTTCGTCGAGGACGCGCTCCGTGCCGTGCCCGGGGTCCAGATCCAGAACCGCTTCAACCTCTCGCAGGGTGAGCGGATCACCGTCCGCGGCTACGGTGCCCGCTCGCAGTTCGGCGTCCGCGGACTTCGCATTCTCGTCGACGGGATCCCGGCCACCCTCCCGGACGGGCAGGCGACGCTCGACCACCTCGACCTGGCCGGGCTGGGCCGGGTGGAGGCGCTGCGCGGCCCCTCGGCGGCGCTCTACGGCAACGCGGCCGGGGGCGTGCTGCACTTCCGCACGGTCGATCCCAGCGCCGTGCCCGCCCGTGTGGGGCTGCGCTGGAGCGGGGCCACGCTCGGCTCGGCCCGGGGCGCCACCCCGGGCTCGGAGGTCTCGCACGGGATGTGGTCCCTCTCCGGCGACGTGACCGGCACGACGGGCGCGGTGGGCTACCGGGTCGGCGTCACCCACACCGACTTCGACGGCTTCCGGCGCGATCCGGTCGCGGACGACGGCTCCGTGTACGGCGCGGGCACGCGCACCAACGTGAACGCCCTCACGTCACTCGGGGTGGCCGGAGGCACGCTCCGCTTCGTCGTCAACGCCGTGGATCTGGACGCGGAGAACGCGGGCTCGCTCCCGCAGGCCGTCCTCGACGAGGGGGACCGTGCCGCGTGGACGTCCAGCGTGACCGGCGCCAACTCGAAGGACGTCCGGCAGGGTCAGCTCGGGGCCTCGTGGTTCGGCCCGATCGGAGGGACCGACGCGGAGCTCTCCACCTGGGCGGTGACCCGCGACCTCTTCAACCCCATCCCGGGACGCATCATCGACCTGGGCCGCTTCGCGGGCGGCACCCGTGCGCTGCTGCGAGGCTCGATGCCGGCCGGCGACGGGCTCCGGCTCGGCTGGGGCGCCGGCGTCGAAGCCGAGCTGCAGGACGACGACCGCCAGAACTACGAGAACCAGCAGGGATCGTCGGGCGCGCTGCTGCTCGACCAGGACGAGCGTGTCTGGGGCCTCGGCACCTTCGTGCAGGCCCGCCTCGACATCGGTCGGCGGGTCTCGGTGCTGGCCGGAGGGCGCTACGACCGCGTGTCGTTCTCCGTCGACGACGCCTTCGTCGCGGGTGGCGACCCGGACGACTCGGGGAGTCGGACCATGGACGCCTTCAGCCCCTCGGCGGGCGTCGTCGTGTCCGCGACGCCGACCGTCGAGCTCTTCGCCTCGGTGGGTCGCTCCTTCGAGACGCCGACGACCACCGAGCTGGCCAACCGGCCGACCGGCGCCGGGGGCTTCAACCCCGACCTCGAGCCGGAGACGGGAACGACTGTCGAGGGCGGCGTGCGCACGACCGTGGCCCGCGCGCTCCGGCAGATCGGAAGAGCGTCGTGTAGGGAAAGAGTGTAGATCTCGGTGGT
>CALJLC010000111.1 GCA_937982605.1 uncultured Gemmatimonadales bacterium
CGATGTCCTGATCCTCCGCCTCGGACATGAACATCATGTTCTCGAGCGAGTTGTGTAGGTTGCCCGCATAGTTCGCGTGCACGTGGGTCGAGCCGCCGTACCAGCCGCGCGCCTCCATGTCCACGAGTCGCTCGAGGCGCACGGTGAGCTCCGTCGTCTCCCCCCCGTCGATGGAGACCGATCGCTCGACGGGGAGGTGCTCGAAGCCCTTGACCACGACCAGGCTGGCCTCCCCGGCCGGAAGCTCGAGCTCGAACGTCCCCGGCTGGTGGAACGCACCGACGCGGGCACGCTGCGGCACCCGCGCGTACTGGTCGGCCGGCGCCCACGCCTTGCCGTCGGCGGCCGTGAGGTGAATCCGGGTGGCGGTCGTGGAACCGTCGGGGCCGAGCGTGGTCACCCGGAGCCGTCCGGTCGGCCCGAGCCAGCGTCGGGCCGTCACCTCGACGTCCACGATGCGCCCGCCATGGGTCTCCAGAAGCCGCAGACGCGGAAGGCCGTTCACCCCGGAGTTGTCGATGAACGCGATCCATTCCCCGTCCGGCGACCAGCGCGGGTGGAAGGCGTCGTGCTCGAAGAAGGTGAGCTTGTACGGCTCCCCCCCGACCGTGGGCTGCACGTAGAGGTTGTTGAACTGGTCCGCGCTCCCGCGCGTCGACGAGAAGACGAAGCGCCGGCCGTCGATCGAGACGTCCGGCTGGGTCCGGTAGAGCGTCTGTTCCGCCAGGACCGTGACCCGTTCCTCGAAGCCGTCGGCCCGCGCGGGAACGCGGAACACGTTGCCGCTGCCGAGGGCGACGTCCCGGTTGGAGACGAGCAGGAGCTCCTGGCCGTCGGGGAGCCACGCCGGGCTGATGTGGATGTCCTCCGACCCGAAGTAGAGTCGGTCCCTCCCGAAGGAGTTGTCGCGCGTGACGGGCTCGGCCGGGCCGGACCAGGCGCCCTCAGAGATGGGGCGGATCCAGACGTTGAAGTAGCCCGTCGGCTCGGTCGACACGTAGGCGACCCGGGTGCCGTCCGGGCTGAACGAGGCGTCCGCGTACACCTCTTCGTCGTCCGTGAGCGGCTTCGTCTCGCCGCTGTCGAGGTCGAGGATCTCGAGCCCGATCGAGCGCCCGTGATCGTCGGCGGTGTAAATCATCCACCGCCCGTCGGGGGAATACGCCGGCGACGAGTAATACCTCGGTCCGGAGACGAGCTCGATCGCCACACCGGTGTCGATGTCGATCGACCAGATCGAGCCGTGCATGGAGACCGCCACGCTCTCACCGTCGGGGGCCCACGCCGGTGCCCAGGGCGACGAGTTGACCGCGGGCGGCAGGTAGTAGTTGTGCATGTAGTTGCCACCCGCCCGCGCCGCGGGATAGTCGCCGAAGCGCTCCTGCGCTGTCGAGGAGCCCGGAGAGGCGAGGGCGAGGATCACGGCGAGCGTGGGAAGCGTCGCGGTGCGGGCGTGCGGCAAGGGTACCTCCGGGTTGCGCGGGCGAGCGGCAACCTGCCCAGCCGGCCGGTGCGCAACAAGGTGGCCGGAGGGGGTGCGACGAAGACTCTTGGGCGGGACTACATCTGTTTCCTATCTTCGGAAACGTCGATCCGAGACCCGAACGACGAATCCGATGGCTAATCAGCGATTCCGCGCGCCCCTCCTCCTCCTGGCTGCGGTGCTGACCGCGTGCGCTTCGGCCGAGGACCGCCTCAACGAGGGCATCGCCCTGCAGTCGCAGGGCCGCTACGTACAGGCGGTCTACCGCTACGCGGACGCGATCGAGAAGGACCGTGATCTCGCCGTGGCGCGGGACCGCATGCTCGCCGCCGGGGACACCGCGGTCATGCTGGCGATGGACGACGCGGACGATCTCGAGCGTCGAGGCGATCCCGTGCAGGCCGCGGCGCGCTACGTGGAGATGGACCGGATGCTCGCGCGGATGCGCGAGGTCGGAGCCCGTCCGCGCCTGCCCGCCGACTACGCCACCATCCGGCGAGCGATCTTCGACACGGCGATCGACTGGCAGATGGTTCGGGGTGACGAGGCCACGCAGGAAGGGCGGTGGGCGGACGCGCGCGCGTACTACGTGAACGCGCGGTCCAACTACCTGCCGTCCCGTGACCAGGTCGAGGAGTCGTACGACGCCGAGACGCGGCTGCTGCTGACGTGGGCCGAAATCGAGCTTCAGGACGGTCGTCCGCGTGCGGCATACGGTCGGGCCGAGGAGGCGCTCGGGATCCGGACGTCCCCCGCCCGCGAGACGGTCCTCACCGTGCGCGACATCCAGGACCGCGCGCTGGCGGCGGGCACCGTCGTGGTGGCCGTGGCGCCCGTCATGGCGGAGCCCGCCGTCCGCGAGTGGCTCGGTGGCGAGTTCGAGGTCGCGCTCGACCAGGACCTCGCCCTCGACCACTGGGCGCAGCCGCCCCTCTTCGTGGAGATGGCGGATCCGCTCATCCTCCGCTCGGAGCTCCGCGGGCTCCTCCGCGGTCAGGCGATCCAGTCCCCGCTCCTCGTCGGCCGTGCGCTCCAGCTCATCGGCGCGGATCTGGGCGTGATGGTCCGTATCGCGTCGATCGAGGTGGTCGAGCGGGACGTGGACCGGGATCGGCACGAGGCGGTCGTCCAGCTCGACCGCCGCCGCGGCGGCCCCCTGGGCTTCGTCAGCGCGATGGCCGAGCCGGGCGGCGAGATGGCGTCCGGCGGCCGGGGCCCGGGTGGAGAAGGGAACCGGGGTCGCGGACCGCCCGAGGAAGGCAACAACGGCCGGGGGCCCGACTGCGAGCCGGGGAACCGCGGACGCGGACCGCCGGACCAGGGCAACAACGGCCGAGGCCCCGGCGACAACGGGCGCCGCTGCCCCGACGCGCCTGCGGACGGCGGCGGGACGGACCCCGGAGCGCCCGACCCGGGCGACTCCGGCTCGACGGAGACGGGCTCCACGGAACCGGACTCGACGGGCTCGGGCTCGACGGAGACGGGCTCCACGGAGACCGGCGGAACCACACCCGCGGGGGAGCCGACCAGCGGCGGGAGCGGCGCATCCGGAGGGACGACCACGGGCGCGGACGGAGGACGCACGACGGACGCCGGAAACCCGGCCCGCACCCCCGACGGCGGCGTCGACCGACGCGGCCGGCCGACCACGGGCGGCCAGGCGGTCGATACGGTCACCTACTACACGGTTCGCGGGACGATGCGCTACGAAGTCGTCGCCGAGATCATCGTAGTCGATCCGGAGGGTCGTGAGGTGAATCGCTTCACCGCCTCCTCGATCCAGAGCGGTCCCTTCGAGCGGGGTGAGTTCGACGGGGATCCGCGGGTCCTCCCCCTCGAGCGGGGCCACGAGCATTTCTTCGATCCCGCCGTGCTCGCGGAGCAGATGGCGGTGATCGAGCGTGCGGTGCTCGAGGAGCTGGCGGTCACGATCGCGACGGGGACGTACGACCAGATTCTTGCCGGGATTCCGTAGGGGTCTCCGGACCCGGCGCGCCGCGCCGTGGTCCGCCCTGGGGGTCGGCGCGGCCCTCCTCCTCGCCGCGGGAGCCGTCGTCGACCTCTCCCCCCGGGTGGAAGGGGACTTCTTCTTCGCGCCCGACGATCCGCAAATGGCCGCGTCGAGGCGCGTCGGTGAGGACTTCCCCTCGGGCCGGCAGCTCGTCCTTCGCGTCGAGGGCGGCGACGGCTACGCCGAGCGGGTCGCGGCGCTCTCCGACGATCTCGCGACCGTGCCGGGGGTCGGGTCCGTCTTCAGCATCGCCCGGGAGGATCCGGGCCGGAGCCCTCTCTTCGCGCGGATCCTGCTCACGCCGGACCCCGACGCCACCAACGTCGTCCTCGTCGTCGACGAGACCGACCCCGAGGAGCTCCTCCCCCGCGTCGAGGAGGTGGTCTCGCGCCACGCGGGTCCGCAGCTCCAGATCGTGATCTCCGGCGTGCCGGCGATCGTCGAGATGATCCGGCGCGCGCTATTCCGCGACCTGGTGGTCTTCAGCGCCGCGGCCGTGGCCGTCTTCGCCCTGCTGATGGGCCTCGTCTACCGCGACGCCGCCGTCGTGGCAGGGACGCTCGCCACCTGCCTCGGCTCGGTCGGTGCCACGCTCCTGCTCGTCCACCTCCTCGACATCGGCATCGGGCTGCTCACCGCGAACCTGGTGACGATCGTCTTCGTCCTCACCCTCTCGCACACGGTCTTCCTCACGGGAAACTGGCGGCGGGAGGCGGCCCGGGCCGGCGAAGCCGGGTGGAGGGACGACGCCCTCGCCGCGGCGGTCCGACGCACGTGGGAGGGCTCGTTCTGGAGCATGGCGACGACGCTGCTCGGCTTCGGCAGCCTCCTCGTGGCGACCGCCCGACCCCTCCGCGAGCTGGGCATGGCGGGGGCCGTGGGGACGCTGACCGCGCTGGCCTCCGCCTACCTTCTCTACCCGGCGATCCTCGGCCCGTGGGCGCGGAGGCCGGACGCGACCCGCGAGGCGTCTCTGCCCTCCGTGCATGCGGGTGGGCGTGCCGCGGTCGTCGCGGCGGCGGCCGCGGTGCTCGTCGTGCTCGGGACCGGGGTGCCCCGAGTGGACACGGACCCCGGGCTGCTCACCTACTTCGCCGAGGGCACGGAGCTGTACGAGGGACTCGCCCGCATCGATGCCGACGGCGGCAGCAGCACGCTGGACGTGGTGGTCGAGGATCCCGCCGGGGCCGCCGTCTCCTCGCCGGAGGTCTGGCCTCGGCTGGAGGCGCTCCAGGAGGCGTTCGAGGCCGATCCCGCCGTCGGCGTCGTGCTCTCCCCGACGGTGCTCATCGAGCACGCCCGTACGATCCCGCTCGCCGGACTCCTCCCGGTGGACGCGCTCCTCGGTATCGCGTCCTCTCCCGCCCTGGACGGCGTCGGGCTCGGCTTCGTCACGCCGGAGCGCGATCGCGCCCGATTCTCCCTGCGGATGCGCGAGACCGCCGACGACGAGCGCTCGGGGGTTTTGACGCGCGTACGGGACCGGGTCGAGGCGGCCGGGCTCACCCCGGTGACCGTGGCCGGGCTCTACGATCTCCAGGCGCAGCTGGGCCGTCTGATCGCGTCCAGCCTCCGCATCGGAATCGGGGGACTGCTCCTGCTCTTCCTCGCGATCGCCTTCGTCGTGGCCCGCTCCGCTCGGACCGCCGTCGCCATGTGGGGCTGCCTCGCGGCGATTCCCCTGGTGATCCTCGGCACCTTCGGCCACCTCGGCGTGGCGGTGGACATCATCACCTCCCCGGCCTCGAACATCGCGCTCGCGGTCGGTGCCGACTCGATGATCCACCTCGTCGTGCGCATGCGGCACCTCCGCGACGGGGGGCACGCCGACCCGTGGGGGGACGCCGTCCGTCAGATCGGGCCCGCGGTGCTCGGGGCGACGCTGATCGTGTCCGCCGGCTTCGGCATCTTCGCGCTGTCGTCCTTCCCACCGACCCGCCGGTTCGGGGCGGCGGTCATCATCGGGACGGCCACCGCCGCCGTGATGGCGCTCGTCGTCCTGCCCCGGCTGGGTTGGCGCGGCGCCCCCGCCTCCGACACCTTGTCGGCCGCCGCCGGCTGAGCGGCGCGGGACCCCGGCGCGCCGGGGCCGACCCCCGATCCCGAGACGGTGCCGAATGTCCGACACCCCTCCGTCCACGTCGACCGGACTCGAGCGCCGCCTCGGTCTGACGGGGCTGGCCGCCACCGGCATCTGCTCGATGCTCGGGGCGGCGATCAACATCGTGCCGTTCATGCTGCAGCGGAACGTGCCGGGGATCGGGCCCTACGTGCTCCCGGCGTATCTCTTCGCGGTCGTGCCGGCGCTGCTGGCGGCGCTGGCGTACGCCGCGCTGTCGTCCGCGATGCCGCGGGCCGGCGGGAGCTACGTCTTCGCCAGCCGGGGACTCAGCCCGTACCTCGGATTCGTCGCCTCGTTCTCCCAGTGGTTCGGCCTCTCCGTGGCCATCGGCGTCGTCTCCTACCTGATGATCCCCTTCATCCGCGACGTCGTGGTGGCCGTGGGATGGGAGGGCACCGGCGCGCTGCTCGACACCGGCCCGGTGCGCGTCGGGCTCGCGCTGGCGTTCCTCTGGGCTTCGGTGCTCCTGAACCTCCGCGGCGTGCAGCTCGTCGAGCGCATTCTCGTGCCGCTGATGTTCGTGATGTTCGCGCTCGGGAGCGTCGTCATCGTCGCCGGGCTGCTCTTCGACCAGACGGACTTCGCCGCCTCGCTCATGGCCCGGGAGGGCGTGACGGTGCCGGAGGCCGAGGCGGAGTTCGGGTGGGGCCGCTTCCTGGCCGCGTCGGCGATCCTCTTCTCGAGCTTCATCGGCTTCGACTCGATCGCGCAGGCGGGGGGCGAGGCGAAGAATCCCGGCCGCTCCCTACCGCTCGCCATCGGGATCGCGGTCGGGACGGTGGGCACCTTCTACATGCTCTTCACCTGGGCGGTCTACAGCGTCGTGCCGTGGAGCTTCATCGCGGAGCGCGCGCTGACCCAGGATCTCACGGCTCCCGGCCTTCTGGGCTACGTCCTCGAGCCGCAGTGGACCGTGCTGATCCTGGCCGGGGCCGCGATCGCCCTCATCAACGACCTGCCCGCGATGCTGCTCGCCGTGTCCCGGCTCATGTTCGCCTGGGCGGAGGACGGGGTCTTCCCGCGGGGCGTCGCAGCGGTGCATGCGCGGTGGCACACGCCGCACGTTGCGCTCGTGCTGAGCGGGCTGATGGCTACCGCCGCCATCCTGGGCAGCCACTTTGCCGGCGACTTCTTCCTCGGGGTCGACATCCTCGTCACCTCGATGCTGGTCAACTTCGGCGTCATGTGCCTGACGGTGATCGCGCTGCCCCGTCGCAATCCGGAGCTCGCGGGCCGGGTGACCGTGCTCTCCGAGCGCGCTCGTGCACCGCTGGCCGTGCTCGGGGTCGCCCTCCTCACCGTCTTCCTCGGCGTGCACGTCTGGAAGGACCTCACCGCCGACGTCGGGGCGTGGTATTTCCACTCGACACCGCTGTGGATCGCCGTCATGGCCCTCGCGTCGGTGATCTACTTCCGCGAGCTGGGAGCCCTGCGCCGGCGGGGCGTCGACACCGACGCGCTCTTCGGAGTGCTCCCCCCCGAATGACGCCGCACGGCTCGCTCGGGAGCGATCGCCGGTGAGCGGCCCCGGCTCGATCGAGCGCACCGAGCTGGCGCCCGGCCTGGAGATCTCCCGGGTCGTCACGGGGCTCTGGCAGGTGGCGGATCTGGAGCGGGACGGCTCGGTCCTCGACGCAGACGCCGCCGCCGAGGAGCTGGAGCGGTACGCCCGCGCCGGGCTCACGACCTTCGACATGGCCGACCACTACGGAAGCTCGGAGCTCATCGCGGGGCGCTTCGCGCAGCGGGGGAGGGAGGCGGGCCAGTGTCTCACGAAGTGGGTTCCGAACCCGGGGCCGCATTCGGCGGCCGACGTGCGCCGGGCGGTGGAGCGTGCGCTCGAGCGGATGTCGACCGACGCGATCGACCTCCTGCAGTTCCACGCCTGGAGCTATCCCGACCCGGCGTGGATCGACTGCGTCCTCCACCTGGAGGCGCTTCGCGAGGAGGGCCTCGTCCGCCATCTCGGCGTGACCAACACCGACACGGCGCACCTCCGCATGCTCCTGGACAGCGGCGTGGAGGTGGTCTCGAATCAGATCTGCTACTCGCTGCTCGACCGCCGTGCCGCGGGGCCGATGGCGGAGCTGTGCGCCGAGCGCGGCACGGGGATTCTCGCCTTCGGCACGCTGGCGGGAGGCTTCCTGACGGAACGATGGCTGGGAGCCCCGGAGCCGGAGCCGGCGGCGCTGCGGACGTGGTCCCAGATGAAGTACAAGCGCTTCGTGGACGCCGCGGGGGGATGGGATGCGCTCCAGGGGGTGCTCGAGGCGCTCCGGAGTGCCGCGGACCGGCTCGGCGTGTCGATGGCGAACGTGGCGGTGCGGTGGGTGCTGGAGTCCCCCGGCGTGTCGGCGGTCATCGTCGGGGCCCGTCTGGGCCGGAGCGAGCACATCGAAGACACGGCGCGCCTCTTCGACTTCGAGCTGGACGACGCTTCGGTCGCGGAGATCGAGGAGGCGCTGGGCCGGCTCGACCCGATCCCGGGCGACTGCGGCGACGAGTACCGCCGGCCGCCCTTCCTGACCGCCGCCGGCGACCTCAGCGACCACTTCGACGGCATGCCGTCGCCCTACCCGGTGCACGCGGGTCCCGGAGACCGGACCCGCGCGCTGAGCGGGACGGTGTGGGAAGACCTGGCCGGCTTCTCCCGGGCCGTCCGCAAGGGGAACCGGATCTTCGTCTCGGGGACCACGGCCACGCACGGGAACCGGCTCGTCGGCGGGACGAGCGCCGCCTCCCAGGCGTGCTTCTGCCTGGACAAGAGCTAGGGGGCGATCCTCTCGCTCGGCGGCTCGCTCGACGACGTCGTCCGGACTCGGATCTACGTGGCGGACCCCGACGACGCCGAGGCGATCTCCCGCGTGCACGGAGCCCGACTCGGCCACGTTCAGCCGGCGAACACCCTGGTTCGTGCCGGCCTCATCGGGGACGGCTACCTGGTCGAGATGGAAGCCGAGGCGGTCGTCGACGGCTGAGCGGGCAGCCCGTCGCGGCCTCGGGCCTGCGACGCACCGACGGGTGGCGCGGCCGCCGGGCACTTCCCAAGCGGCTCAGCCGCGCGCGGCCCGCAGGTACCGCCGCGCCAGCTGGGCAACCCGCGGCTGGTCTTCGGCCTCCGCCTGCTCGAGGATCCGCTCGACGTGGGCGATCAGGGCGCGGTCGCCCCACCGGTACCCGGTCGCGATCTCGGCGCCCCGCGAGTCGCCCGCGTCGGCGCCCTGGATGAGCGCCCACGCCGCGGCCTCGTCGTAGTACTCCGAGTCCGGATCGGGCAGGCGGTACTCGGGCTCCCGTTCGTGATCGTCTTCCTTGACGAAGGCGCGGGACACGTCAGCTCGCGCGGCGGGGCAGCCGGATCTCCGGCTCGTCCGGGTGGGGCCGGTACAGGACCACCGTGCGGCCGATCGTCTGGACCGGATGGACGTCCTGCAGCTGCTCCGAGATCGCGTCGGCCGCGCCCCGGGCGTCCGTGGGGGCGGCTTCCTGGAGCTTCACCTTGAGGAGCTCCCGGGTGTTGAACGCGTCCATGATCGAGGCGAGCACCGCGTCCGTCAGCCCCTCCGAGCCCACGAGAACCACCGGCTTGAGGCGATGCGCGAGCTTGCGCAGATGGGCGCGCTGTTTCGAGGTCAGAGAGGTCATTCCGGCAATGTACGCGACCCCGCCCGATGGCACATGGATTGCACTTCTCAGGGGTGTGGCGTGCGAATCGGACGGTTTTGCCCGTCACATGGAGAGGGGGAGAGAGCACACGGTTCCGACGGGAGGAAGAAAATGCGCACGAAGCCCGAGTCTCTGC
>CALJLC010000112.1 GCA_937982605.1 uncultured Gemmatimonadales bacterium
GGAGGGCGTGGTGAGCCTCGGCGGCTACGCCGACATCTTCCTGCGCAACACGCTGGCCTCGGGGGTCATACCCCAGATCAGCGTGATCCTCGGGCCGTGTGCGGGCGGTGCCGTGTACTCCCCCGCCATCACCGACTTCGTCTACATGGTGCGGGGCACGAGCTACATGTTCGTGACCGGCCCGAACGTGGTGAAGACGGTCACGCACGAGGACATCGACATGGAGGGCCTCGGAGGCGCCGACGTGCACGCCTCGAAGTCCGGCGTGGCGCACTTCGCGTGCGACTCCGAGCCCGAGTGCCTCGCTTCGGTGCGCGACCTCATGCGCTTCCTGCCGCAGAACAACCAGGAGCTTCCGCCCGACGCCGGCGGCGCCGACGCGCACGACCGCCGGGACGAGAAACTGCTCGAGGTCGTGCCGGACAACCCCAATCACCCGTACGACATGCGGGACGTGATCCGGCGGGTGGTGGACGACGAGGACTTCTACGAGGTGCACGAGCGCTTCGCCGGAAACCTCCTGGTCGGCTTCGCCCACCTGGGCGGCCACGCGGTGGGCATCGTCGCCAACCAGCCTTCGGTCCTGGCCGGCGTGCTCGACATCGATTCGTCGGACAAGGGCGCCCGCTTCGTCCGCTTCTGCGACGCCTTCAACATTCCGCTCGTCGTCTTCGAGGACGTGCCGGGCTTCCTGCCCGGCGTCGCCCAGGAGCACGGCGGGATCATCCGCCACGGCGCCAAGCTCCTCTACGCCTTCGCCGAGGCCACGGTGCCGAAGGTGACGGTGATCACGCGCAAGGCGTACGGTGGCGCGTACGACGTCATGAACTCCAAGCACATCCGCGGCGACGTGAACCTCGCATGGCCGCAGGCCGAGATCGCCGTCATGGGCCCGAAGGGCGCCGTGGAGGTGCTCTTCCGCAAGGAGATCGCCGCTTCGGAGGACCCGCAGGCGGCCATGGACGCCCGGATCGCGGAGTACCGCGAGACCTTCGCGCACCCCTACGTGGCCGCCGCCCGGGGGTACGTCGACGACGTGATCGATCCGCGCGACACCCGCCCGCGCCTCGTCTCCGCGCTCGACATGCTCCGCAACAAGCGCGACGAGAACCCGCCCCGGAAGCACGGCAACATCCCGCTCTGAGCCGCGGCCAGTCCCCGCGGCAACCCGCGGAACGGGCGTCCGCATCCCATCGGTCGAGGAATCACGAACCGACCTGGGGAGGATCGGAGGATGACGAGGATGATGCGATGCGCGCTCGGCGCTCTGGCGGCGTGGGCGCTGATGGTGGCGCCGGTCGCGGCACAGCAGACGGAGCGCGACTGCCGGTGCGTCGACGCGGACGGCAGCGAGATCGAGCGGTGTACCTGCTTCCGTAGCCCGGACTTCGACTTCCAGGACCTGCTGGCGGGGGTGGGCGTCCTGCCCGGGCAGCCGCGCCTCGGGATCTCGATCGATTTCGAGCAGAGCGCGCGTCGGGACGCCGAGGGCGCCCTGGTGACCGACGTGCTCGAGGACGGACCCGCGGAGGCGGCCGGCATCCGTGCCGGGGACGTGATCACGAGCGTGGACGGCCGGTCGCTCACGTCGTCGCTCGGGGCCGAGGCCGAGCGGTCGTTCGACCTCGACGAATCGGTGCCGGTACAGCGGCTGCTCGCGATCACCCGGGAGCTCGAGCCGGGAGAGGCCGTCGAGGTCGAGTACCTCCGCGACGGGGAGCGCCGGACGACGACGGTCGAGGTGGAGGATCTGTCCGGGCGCGTCGGCGCCCTCTCGCCCGGAATCGCCCTGCCGCGCTGGAACGCCGACGACCTCCGGGGTGGCCTCCGCGGGCTCATGGACGACAGGGAGTGGCGGGCCAATCCGGACGCGGACCACGTCTTCCGCTACCGCTTGCGCGACGGCGCCCCCGCGCCGGACGTGCGCGCCTTCGGACCCCGTGTCGAGATGCTCATCGGCGGGCTCGGCCACGGCGGCCTTCGTCTCGCGGAGGTCAACCCCGGCCTCGGCGAGTACTTCGGGACGGACGACGGCGTGCTCGTGCTCGACGTGGAGCGCGGCGAGGGCTTCGGCCTCGAGCCCGGTGACGTGATCCTGCGCATCGGAGACCGGTCGGTCACCACGCCCGAGCGGGTCCGCCGGATTCTCGGCAGCTACGGCCCCGACGAGGATATTGACTTCCACATCGTGAGGGACGGCGAAGAGCGCGTCGTGACCGGGCGGCTGCGCTACTGATCGAACCGCCCCGGGGCCCCGTCGGCCGGGCACCGCGTGGGCGGGAGCCGGCCGCCGCGGGGCTCCCGGGGCCGCGGGGATCCGAGTAGCTTCGGGGCTGCCTTCGTCCCCCGAACGCTCCCCCCTCGTGATCGGATCCGTCCTCATCGCCAACCGCGGCGAGATCGCCGTGCGCATCGCGCGCGGGGCCCGCGAGTGCGGGATCCGGACGATCGCGGTCTACTCCGAGGCGGATCGCCTTGCCCCGCACGTGCTCGAGGCGGACGAGGCGTACCCCATCGGTCCCGCGCCGTCCGCGCAGAGCTACCTGCGCGGTGAGGCGCTCGTGGAGCTGGCCCGTGCCGTCGGTGCCGAGGCGATCCATCCCGGATACGGCTTTCTGGCCGAGCGGGCGGACTTCGCGCGGATGGTCGAGGAGGCGGGCCTCGTCTTCGTCGGGCCGACGGCGGACACGATCGCCGCCATGGGCGACAAGACCGAGGCGAGGCGACGCATGGCGGACGCGGGCGTACCGATCGTGCCGGGCCTCACCGAGGCGGTGGACGATCCGGCGGAGGCGGAGAGAGCCGCGGTGGAGATCGGCTTCCCGGTGCTGCTCAAGGCCTCCGCGGGCGGTGGGGGGAAGGGGATGCGCGTCGTCACCGACCCGGATGATCTGACGCGCGCCTTCGAGGCGGCCTCCCGGGAGGCGCTGGCGGCGTTCGGGGACGGAAGCGTGTACCTGGAGCGGTACCTGGCGCGGCCCCGTCACGTGGAGATCCAGGTCCTCGGCGACGCCCATGGCAACGTCGTGCACCTGGGCGAGCGGGAGTGCTCGATCCAGCGGCGCCACCAGAAGCTGGTCGAGGAGGCGCCCTCTCCCGTGCTCTCCGCGGAGGACCGTCGGCTCATGGGCGAGACCGCGGTGCGCGCCGCGAAGGCCGTGGACTACCGCGGCGCGGGGACGATCGAGTTCCTCTGGGAGGACGGCGACTTCTTCTTCCTGGAGATGAACACCCGCATCCAGGTCGAGCACCCGGTCACCGAGCTGGTCACGGGGATCGACCTCGTGGAGTGGCAGTTCCGGGTCGCGTCGGGGGAGCCGCTCTCGTTCGGCCAGGACGACGTGCGCCTCTCCGGGCACGCCATCGAGTGCCGGATCACCTCCGAGGACCACCTGGGCGGCTTCCTGCCGTCGACCGGACGGGTCGAGTACCTCGAGATCCCCTCGGGGCCGGGGGTCCGGTGGGACGGCGGCATCGTGCAGGGGAGCGAGGTCACGCTCCACTATGATCCGCTTCTGGCCAAGCTCGTCGTGCACGCGCCGGACCGAGCCGCGGCCATCGCGCGGATGACCCGGGCGCTCGACGAGCTCGTCATCGACGGCGTGGAGACGTGCGCGCCCTTCCACCGCCGGGTCATGGCCGAGCCGGACTTCGCGTCGGGCGCGTTCTCGATCCGGTACCTGGACGAGCACCCCGAGCTCCTCGCGGCGGACGAGGAGAACGGTCCCGAGCTCGTGGCCGCCGCCGTCGCCGCCGCGCTTCTCGAGGACGAGCACCGCCGTCGGCGGGCACCCCGACTCGGCGCCGCCGCCGCGCGGATGCCGAGCGCGTGGCAGCGGCCCGGCCGGAACGGCGGCCCGTGAGCGGCGCCGTGTCGACCGCGGACGCGACCACTGAGGTGACCGTCCGGGGAATCGCCGCCGGCGGCTCGGGGGTCGCCGATCTCCCCGACGGCCGCGTCGTCTTCGTTCCCCGGACGGCGCCCGGAGACCGGGTCCGCATCCGACTCGTGAAGGAACGCCCCCGCTGGGCCGAGGGCGCGGTCGAGCGCCTCGTGGAGCCGGCGGAGAGGCGCGTCGCGCCCCCGTGTCCGCTCTATTCCCGCTGCGGCGGGTGTCAGATGCCGCACCTGCCGTACGAGG
>CALJLC010000113.1 GCA_937982605.1 uncultured Gemmatimonadales bacterium
CGACATGTCGTACTTCGACCTATCGTACTTCGATATGATGGGCGGAGCAAGCCCGAGGTTGGAACGGGGCGGCCCCGGTTTTACGGAGCCGCCCCGTGGAGCGCGACTACATACCCTCCGGCGCCCAGATCTCGGTGTCGGGATCGAACGGATCGAGCGGGTCCATGCCCAGCTCCCGGAGCCGCTCGTTCGCGGCCTCCAGCTCCCCGTACCAGACGGCGTCCAGCGCCTCCAGGTAGCCGTCCAGCCGCTCGGACATGATGCGGAACACCTCGCGCATGCCGTCGTTCGGAGCGCCGTCGCCCTGCTCGACCATCGAGAGGAGGTTCGCCAGGCGGTTGTTCACCTTGATGGGGAAGTTCAGCGGATCCTGACCCGATCGGTTCCGCACCTGGTAGATGTTCGCCTCGACCTCTCCGGCCGCGGTCATGAGCGCGTGGAGCCGCTCCCGAAGCCGTGCGTCGTCGCTCGCCGCGGTGCGCTCGATCACCTGGGTCCGCATGCGCCGGATGGCGATCACGGCCTGGTTGGCGTCCTCGACCCGGTCCCGGATCTCCATGGCGAAGTCGAACTGGGCCCGCATGTCGGCCGCCGTGACGTCGTGGATCCACGGGTGCGGCTCGATCGTGATCGAGCTCGTCTCCGTGCTGCCGTCCACGGTGAGGCGGAGCGTGTACGTGCCCGGGGGGAGCGTCGGCGTGTTGGTGCGCACGCCCCAGAGGACCATGCGAGGGAAGCCGGTCCAGCCGTCGGCGGACAGATCCCACCGCAGCATGTTGAGTCCCGGCTCGACCGGGAGCGCCGCGCCCGACCACCGATCCCGTTCCTCGCCCTCGACTTCGGGCGTGAACGTGCGCAGCACCTCACCCGCCATGCTAACCACCTCGAGGCGCGCCTCGGAGGGCTCGTCGCGGAGCCAGTACGAGAGCACGACGCCGTCCGCCGAGCGGTACGCGGCGGGCGGATCGAACAGGCGCACCGCCCGATCGGTCACCCCGGCATCCGCCTGGCGGATCGGTGCCATGTTGTCGAGCACCCAGAAGCCGCGCCCGTGCGAGGCGATGGCGAGCTCGTCGTGCTCCACGACGACGTTCGTGATCGGGATCGTGGGCAGCCCGGGGTTGAGCTCCTGCCAGCTCGCGCCGTCGTCGTACGACACCCAGACGCCGCGGTTCGTGCCGGCGTAGAGCAGCCCCGCCCGGTTCGGATCCTCGCGCACGGCGTTCACGTACGCGCCGTGCGGGATGCCGGAGACGATCTTCGTCCACGTCCGGCCGTAGTCGGCGGTCTTCCAGATGTACGGCGCGAAGTCGTCGAGCAGCGGCCGGCGGACCGACACGTACGCCCGCCCGGCGTCGAACGCCGATGCATCGATCTGGCTGACCCGCCCGAATTCCGGCATGTCCGACGGTGTCACGTCGGTCCACGTCTCGCCTCCGTCGCGGGTGACGTGCACCAGCCCGTCGTCCGAGCCCGTCCAGATGACGTCGATGTCGACCTTGCTCGGCCCCACCGAGAAGATCGTCGCGTAGACCTCGGGCCCGTTCATGTCGCCGGTGATCGGTCCGCCCGAACGGCCCAGTGTCATCGGGTCGGCACGGGTGAGGTCCGGGCTGAGCTGCTCCCACGAGTTGCCGCGGTCCGTCGACTTCCAGAGCCGGCTCGACGACGTGAAGAGCACGTTCGGGTCGAGCGGCGAGAAGATGATCGGGAAGGTCCACTGCCACCGGTCGACCATGTCGATCGCCGGCTCGCCCGAGTAGAACCACGGGAACGGGTTCACCTCGCGGCGTGTGTCGAGCTCCTTGTTGTACTTGTCGATGTAGCGGCCGTTGTTCGTGCCCGAGAAGAAGACGTCCAGATCCTGTGGATCGGGCGCGATGTAGCCCGGCTCGCCGCCGCCGACGACGTACGCCACCTCCATCGAGCCCTCGGTGATCGAGTTGGGCTGTCCGGCGAGCGCGTTCACGTCGTCGTCGCCGAGCCGGCCGGCGTTCCAGTCCGACGGCAGACAGAGCGTCGAGTTGTCCTGCTGCGAGCCGCAGACGTGGAAGGGCACGTGCGCGGTGGTGACCGCCTGGTAGAACTGGGCGGTCGAGAACTCCTGGTCCGTCCAGCGCTCCCCGGTCACGAAGGAGACCGCGCCGCCCCCGTCGTTGCCGTCGATCAGATGCGACGGATCGTCGGGATCGATCCAGAGGTCGTGGTGGTCGCCGTGCGTGCCGTTGTCGATGACCTCCAGCGTCTCTCCGCCGTCGGTGCTGCGGAAGAGCCGCGTGTTCTGCATGTAGACGACGTCGGGATCGTGATGGTCCGCGAAGACGTGCGTGTAGTAGAAGGCTCGCTGGCGGACACGGCGCTCGTCGTTGACGCGCTCCCACGTGGCGCCGGCGTCGTCCGAGCGGAAGAGGCCGCCGTCGTCGTGCTCGGGAAAGGGGGTGGATCTCGGTGGGCGGGGGATCGTGAAAAAAAACAAGATCCGGCCGACCATGCCCTCCTGGGGCATGCCGGGCGCGCGGGTCATCTCGGTCCACGTGTCGCCGCCGTCGGTGCTCTTGAACATCCCGCTGCCCGGGCCGCCGGACGAGGCGGTGTACTCCTTGCGGAAGGCCTCCCACAGAGATGCGTACAGTACGTTCGGGTCGTTGCGGTCGATCACCAGGTCGATCGCGCCGGTGCGCGCGTCGCGATAGAGAACGCGCTCCCAGCTGTCGCCGCCGTCGGTGCTGCGGAAGACGCCGCGCTCCTCGCTCTCCGCCGAGTACTTCCCGAACGACGCCACGTAGACGATGTCGGGGTTCGTCGGATGGATCCGGATCTTGCTGATGCCGTGCGACTCCGAGAAGCCGACGTGCTCCCACGTCTCGCCGGCGTCGCGACTGCGGTACACGCCATCGCCGGGGAGGATGTTGCCGCGGATGCACGTCTCGCCGGTGCCGATGAAGACGAGGTCCGGATCGGTCTCGCTCACCGCCACCGCGCCGACCGACGCAGACGAGATCTTGAAGTCGGTGACCGGGAACCAGTCCTCGCCGCCGTTCGTGGTCTTCCAGAGCCCTCCGCCGACGGCACCGAAGTAGCCCTCGTCGGGCCGGCCGACGACGCCGCTGACCGCGATCGAGCGACCGCCCCGGTCCGGGCCCAGGTTCCGCCACTGGTAGTCGGCGAGGAGCGTCTCCAGGACCTGGTCGATACCGGCCTGCTGCGCGGCGAGCGGAGCGGGCGCGGCGACCCAGAGGGCGGCGGCGAGCGCCGCGGAGACGGAGAGAAGAGAACGCTTCGATGCCATCGGGCCGTTTCCCTGCGGGGTTGAGTCGGGGTGAGGAACACGCGCGGCGGGAGACCCTAGTCTGACCCCCGCGCGCCCGCCGCGCGACCCCCCGGAGGTCCTCCCGGGCCTCCCGACGCACCACGCACCGGGGACGCTCCGCCCCGGCCTCGGCCGGAGGCTAGACGGCCGCCAGGTAGCGCTCCGCGATCCGGTCCCAGGTGAAGCCCTCCAGAACCCGCGCGCGTCCGGCCTCGCCCATCGCGCGGGCCAGCGCCGGGTCGGCCAGGATCGCGTCGATGGCGTCGGCGATGGCCGCGGGGTCGCGGGGGTCCACGAGGTAGCCCGTCTCGCCGTCGACGACGGCGTCCACGACCCCGGCTTCCCGGCCCCCGATCACCGGGCGGGCGCACGCTCCGGCCTCCAGGTAGGTGATGCCGAAGCCCTCGGAATCGCCACCTTCCAGGATCCGGCTCGGCATCACGCACACGGCGCACGTCCGGTAGAGGTCCGCGACGTCCTCCTCGGGCACGTGGCCGGCGAAGACGACGTGTGCGCCCACTCCTCCTTCCGCGGCGAGCGCGCGCAGGCGGTCGAGCTCGCCGGCCGGCGCGCCCCCGCAGACGACGTACTTCACGTCGGGGTGCGCGGCGGCGACGCGCGGGAGCGCCCGGATCACCATGTCGTGGCCCTTCCGCTCGACGACGCGCCCCACGGTGAGCAGCACGGGCCCTGCCCCGAGCC
>CALJLC010000114.1 GCA_937982605.1 uncultured Gemmatimonadales bacterium
CTCCGCCACCGTCCCGGTCGCGCTGGACGAGGCGATCGAGCAGGGCAGGGTGGGACCCGGCTCGATCGTCCTCACCGTGGCCTTCGGGGCGGGGCTGACGTGGGGCGCGATGACGCTCCGTCTCTAGCCCGACCGCTCATGTCTCTGGCGCTTCTCTTTCCCGGGCAGGGCTCGCAGCACGTCGGCATGGCGTCCGCGCTCGCGGCCGCCGAGCCGGTGGCGGCGCGCACGCTCGCCGAGGCGGACGAGATCCTCGGCTTCCCGCTCTCCGACCTCATGGCGAACGGACCGGAGGACACCCTCACCGAAACGAAGAACGCCCAGCCGGCGCTCCTCGCCCACTCGGTGGCCGCGCTCCGCGTGCTGGCGGACCGCCTGGGCACGCCGGCCTTCGCGGCGGGTCATTCGCTCGGCGAGTTCTCCGCCCACGTCGCCGCCGGCACGCTCGACTTCGAGGCGGCGTTGCGCGCGGTGCGGCTGCGCGGGGAGCTGATGTTCGAGGCGGGGCAGGCGCGGCCCGGAACGATGGCGGCGCTGCTCGGACTCGACGACGGGGCCGTCGAAGACGTCTGCGCCCGGGTCGGGTCGGGCGTGTGCGTCCCCGCGAACTTCAACTCCGAGGGGCAGGTCGTGGTCAGCGGAGACCGCACCGGCGTCCTCGAGGCGATGGAGCTGGCGAAAGAGTCCGGGGCCAAGCGGGTGGTGGAGCTCAACGTCTCCGGCGCCTTCCATTCACCGCTCATGGAGCCCGCGGCCGACGGGCTGCGGACGCACCTCGAAGGGGTCGACTTCCGCGACCCCGCCTATCCGGTGGTGGCCAACGCCACCGCCGAGCCCGTGGCGGACGCCGAAACGGCCCGCGAGCTGCTGGTTCGCCAGCTCACGTCGCCGGTACGCTGGAGCGCGTCGGTTCGCCGCATGGCCGCGGACGGCGTCGACCGCTTCGTGGAGCTCGGGCCGGGCAAGGTGCTGACGATGCTGAACCGCCGGAACGCCCGGGACGCGAGCTCCTCGTATCTCGGCGAGCCGGACGACTTCGCCGCAGTGGAGGCGTGACATGGCCGATTCCGAGCTGAAGGGCGCCGTCGCGATCGTGACCGGGGGCTCGCGCGGTATCGGCCGAGCGATCTCGGAGGCGCTCGCGGGCGCCGGCGCCACCGTGGCGGTCATCGGACGGGGAGGCGACGCCGCGAAGGCCGCAGCCGCCGAGCTGCCGGGCGAGGGGCACGCCGGCTACGCGTGCGACGTGGCCGACCCCGAGCAGGTCAGCCGCACCCTGGCGGCGGTCGAGGAAGAGCTCGGACCGGTGGGCATCCTCGTCAACAACGCGGGGATCACCCGGGACAACATCCTCCTCCGCATGAAGGACGAGGAATTCGATGAGGTGATCGCTGCCAACCTCAAGGGCGCGTTCAACTTCACGCGAGCCGTCACGCGCGGGATGATGAAGCGCCGCGAGGGCGCGATCCTGAACATCACCTCGGTGGTCGGGCTCATGGGCAACGCCGGGCAGGCCAACTACGCCGCGTCGAAGGCCGGCCTGGTCGGCCTGACCAAGAGCGTGGCCAAGGAGCTCGCCGGCCGCGGCGTGCGCTGCAACGCCATCGCGCCGGGCTTCATCGAGACCGACATGACGGACGCGCTGGACGACGCGCAGACGTCCGCGCTGAAGGAGATGATCCCGCTCGGCAGCTTCGGCCAGCCGTCCGACGTGGCCGACGCCGCGCGGTTTCTCGTAAGCCCTCGCGCACGCTACATTACCGGCCAGGTTCTGGCGGTCGACGGCGGGATGGTCATGTGATCCCGCGGCCAACCGCCGTTTTCTTTCAGCGCACGAGCGAACTCATTCTCCGAGGGAGGAAGGACACATGAGCGAACCCATCGAGGCACGGGTCCGTGAGATCATCATCAACGAGCTCGGGGTCGAGTCCGAGAAGGTCACGGACGACGCCTCGTTCGTGGAGGATCTCGGCGCGGACTCCCTCGACACGGTCGAGCTTGTCATGGCGTTCGAAGAGGAGTTCGGGATCGACATCCCGGACGAGGACGCCGAGCAGATGCGTACGGTCGGGGATGCCGTGAAGTACCTGAAGGAGAACGCGTCGGGCGACTGATCCGCCCCTCGCAGCGTTCTGGTTCCAGCGAGCGTCGTCGAGCAGTCCGAGTAGCCGATGGGTAACGGGAAAGAAACCAGACGGGTCGTCGTCACCGGCATGGGGCTCGTGTCCCCGCTCGGGAACGACGTCCCGACGAGCTGGAAGAACCTCCTGGACGGGGTGAGCGGCGGGGGTCCCGTGACGCACTTCGAGGCCACGGACGACTTCCCCTGCCGCATCGCGTGCGAGGTGAAGGGCTTCGACCCGCTCGACCACCTCGACCGCAAGGAGGTCAAGCGGCACGATCGCGTCTCCCAGCTCGCGGTCGCGGCCTCGGCCGAGGCGCTCGCTTCGGCAGGGCTGGAGGGCCCGCCGCCGGGTGGGGATCCCGAGCGGTTCGGGGTGATCTTCGGGAGCGGCATCGGCGGGATCGCCACCTTCGAGGAGCAGCACCGCAAGCTCATCGAGAGCGGTCCCGGACGCGTGAGCCCCTTCTTCGTTCCGATGTTCATCCCGGACATCTCGGCGGGGCTCATCTCGATCCGCTGGGGACTGCGGGGGCCCAACTACGCCACCGTCTCCGCCTGCGCGTCGTCGGCCCACGCCATCGGCGACGCGATGCGCCACATCCGGCACGGCGACGCCGACCTCATGATCGCCGGGGGCGCCGAGGCGACCGTCACCCCGATGACCTTCGCCGGCTTCTCGTCGATGAAGGCGATGTCGACGCGAAACGACGATCCGGCGGGCGCGAGTCGGCCCTTCTCCGTGGATCGGGACGGCTTCGTCATGGGCGAAGGTGCCGGGGCGGTGGTGCTCGAGTCCCTCGAGCACGCGGAGGCACGCGGCGCGACGATCCTCGGAGAGATCGTCGGCTACGGGCTCAGCGCGGACGCCTTCCACATCACGGCGCCTCCCGAGGACGGCTACGGCGCCCAGGCGGCGATGCGCATGGCCATGAAGTACGCCGGAGCGAAGCCCGAGGACGTCGACTACGTCAACGCGCACGGCACCTCCACGATGGCCGACGCCATCGAGACCAAGGCGGTCAAGGAGGTCCTCGGAGAGCACGCCTACCGGATCGTCATGGGGTCGACCAAGTCGATGACCGGTCACCTCCTCGGTGCAGCCGGCGCGCTCGAGGCGATCGTCTCGCTCATGGCGTGCCGGACCGGCAGGATCCCTCCGACGATCAACTTCTCGGGGGCCGATCCGGCGTGCGATCTGGAGTACGCGCACGGCGGGATGATCGAGCGCCCCGTGCGGCTGGCGCTGACGAACTCGTTCGGCTTCGGCGGGCATAACGTCTGCCTCGCCGTGCGTGGATGGGAGTGACGCTCCGGCGCGGAGCACGCCCCCGGTGACGCGCCTGCGCGTCGGCACCGGCTACGATTCCCATCGCTTCGACGACGCCCGCCCGCTCGTCCTCGGCGGCGTCACGATCCCGGACCATGCCGGGCTGACCGGTCATTCGGACGGGGACGCGGTCGCTCACGCCGTCATCGACGCGATCCTCGGCGCGGCCTCGGCCGGCAACGTCGGGAGCCACTTCCCGCCGAGCGACGACCGGTGGAAAGGCGCGGATTCGATCGACCTCCTCACGCGCGCCACGGCGGTCCTGGCGGAGCGAGGGTGGCTCGTGGTCAACGTGGACGTGACGATCGTCTGCGAGAGCCCCAGGATCGGGCCCTGGGTCGGGGCGATGTGCACGCGCCTCGGGCGGGCCCTGGACGTGAAGCCGGAGCAGGTCTCCGTGAAGGGCAAGACCAACGAGGGCATGGGCTGGATCGGTGCCGGCGAGGGCCTCGCGGTCCACGCGGTGGCGCTCGTCGAAGGCAACGTCGGCGCGGACGGCCCACGGCGAGGCGAAGAGCCGGAGCTCTGACGTGGCCCGGTTCATCGCATGGATGAACGG
>CALJLC010000115.1 GCA_937982605.1 uncultured Gemmatimonadales bacterium
TGAACCACGTAGACGAAGGGCTCCTTCTGGCCGTGCGCGACGGCGAGCCCGTGGACGACGATTCGCGTGCCCACGTCCGGACCTGCGTGAGCTGCCGGCACGCCCTGGCCGAAGCCGAGGCGAGATCTCAGGAGATCGACGCCCTGCTGAAGGCCTCGGACCTGCCCGTCCCCGTGGAGCAGGCGAAGGCACGGGTGCGTGCCCGGCTGGACGCGGAGCGCTCGCGCGGCGAGCGCCGGCTCGATCGGGGCCGCCACCTCCGCCGGGCGGCGGCGATCCTGGTGGTGTCGGCGGGGGCCGCCTACGCGCTTCCGGGCTCGCCGCTTCCCGGGTGGCTCGGGATGGAAGAGGACGGCACCGACGCCGCCGCCTTCGTCGAGCCGATCGAGGGAGGCGACGAGGAGCAGGAGCTCCTGCTCGTGCCCGCGGGCAACGGCATCGACATCGTCGTCGAGCAGGCCCCGGCCGGTGGCGACATCGAGGTCGTCTGGCTCGAGGGCGCGTCCGCCCGCATCTCCGCGGGACCGGGCGCCCGATACGCCATCTCCGACGGTCGGGCGATCGCCACGGCGGCCGGAGGCCCAATCCGGATCGGCGTGCCGCGCTCGGCTCCGCGGATATCGATCACCATCAACGGTCGTATGGTGTACGAGGGGACCGGCACGGACGGGGAAGCGCGGGACGTCGTCAGCCGCTCGGACGACCGGATCGTCTTCCTGGCCTCCGAGCCCTGATCGACCGCGCCCCGCTCGCGCCTGATTCCCCGACGACGCCGACCCGACCCGCCCCGACCCACCCGATGACCCGCCTCAGGACCCCTCCGACGACGCCGGGGCGTTCGCTCGCCCTGGTGGCGCTCGCCGCTCTGGCGCTGCCGCTCCAGGCGACGGCGCCGGGCAGGCTGGCGGCTCAGTCGCCGCCGGCCGGGGAGGCCGCCGAGGTGACCCGCGGGAGCGGCCTGACCGGTTCGGTCCGGAGTCGCTTCGAGGGCGGAGTCCGGCCGCTCGGGGCGGCGATGGTCGAGGTGATCGGGCACGGCTTCACCCGCTCCGTCCTCGCGGACGAGGGTGGAGCCTACGCCCTGAGCGGTCTGCCGGCGGGTCCTGTGCGGGTGCGCGCGACCCACCCCGGCCACGCCGACGTGACCGTCAGCGCGCTGCTGGTGACGGGCCGGACGCTGACCCTCGACATGGAGCTGTCGCTCGTTCCGATCGAGCTCCCCGGCGTCGACGTCGCCGCCGGGGTCGCGGCCGGTGCCTCCTCCGACCGCACGATCCCCGAGCCGACGAAGCCGACGCTCGGCGGGGACCCCCGCTTCGCCATGGAGATGCTGGAGGTCGGCCCGGGGCTCGCCCAGGCGGGGATCGCGGGCGCCGTGGGCTCGCTTCCCGGCAACGACCCCGCGGACCCGTCCGACGTGCTCTTCATGCGCGGAAGCACGACCGAGATGAAGCTGGTGCTCCTCGACGGTGTGCCCGTCGTGACTCCGTTCCAGGTGGGCGGGCTCCTGCGCAGCTTCGAGCCGGGTCTGCTCCAGAGCGCGCGCTTCCACCTCGGCGGCGCCCCGGCGCGCTACGACGGTGGGCTGACGCACATCCTCGACCTGCGCACCCGCTCCGCACGCCGGGATCGGGTCCGCGCGAGCGCGTCGGTCGACGTGCTCTCCACGACGGTGGCCACGGAGCTTCCCCTGGGAAGCCGCGCCGGCATCCTGGCCGCGGGTCGCCAGCTCCACGACCTCGGGCGGGCGCCGCTCGGGGGACCGCAGCCGTACGGCTACGGGGACGTTCTGGTCTCCTTCGACGCCGAGCCCGCCGAGCACCAGCACCTGCGGGCGACGGGATTCTGGAACCAGGAATCGGTCCGGCTGGCGTACGACGACGGACCGGCCCGAGCCGAGTGGGGCAACGTGGCCGGGTCGGCCACGTGGGAGGGCCGCGCCGGCGGCACGGGCCTTTCCCTCTCGGTGGGGGGCAGCCGCTACGACGCGCTCCTCCCGCTCAGCCCGACTCCGACCGAGTCCGATCCGGACCCCTCGGACATCCTCGCGTCCGCCCGCACCGAGCGCGTCCGGGCGGTGGCCGAGGCCCGCTGGGGCGACCCGGCGACGCCGATCCGGGCCGGACTCACCTTCGAGGAGCTCGCCGCCGGCTTCTCGGCGGAGCTCGTCGACAACGGCGCGCAGTCGGCGCACGCCGGCCGACGGGCCGTGGCCGGCGCCTTCGCCGACGTCGTCCACGACGTGGGTCCCGGCGTCCAGCTCCGTGGCGGGCTCCGTGCGGACGTCTTCGAGGGTGACGCGCCGCGTCTGTCGCCGCGCCTGAGCGTGACCTTCGAGCTCGGCCCGACCGCGCTGCTCACGGTCGCGGGCGGCCGCTACCACCAGATCGTGCAGGGGATCGCGAGCGAGCCCGTGCCGCAGCCGTCGAATCTGCTCCGCGACGGCGAGCTGTTGCCGGTGGCACGAGCCGACCACGTCGTCCTCTCCCTCGACCAGCAGCTCGGAGGCTCGCTGGCGCTCGGCCTCGGCGGGTACTGGAAGCGCTTCGAGGGCACGCACCTCCGGGAGGAGCGGCCGATCCTGAACTCCGGGCTCGACCTCCGCCTCCGGGCGGGCCGCGACGACCTCGCGGCGTGGCTCGGCTACGAGCTCTCGTGGTTCTGGACCGCGGGCGACTCGTACGCCTTCTCGAACGACTTCGCCGGTCGCCACCTGCTCAGCGCCGGCGTCACCGGCGCGCTCGTCGGACCGATGAAGGCCGAGGCCACGCTGGCGTACGGGGCCGGGCTGCCCTCGACGGGGCTCCCCTTCGGCACGACGCAGGACGCCAACTACTCGCCGACCGAGGGGCCGTCGCCCCAGACGCTCGGGGGAGACCAGCTCACCGGGGGATCCGTCGACCCCGCGGTGGCCGCACCCCCGCCCGACGAGTCGTTCCTGCGACTCGACCTCGAGCTGTACGCCGACTTCGAGCCGCAATGGGGCGCGCACCGGTGGAGGGTCCGCCCCTACCTCCGCCTGCTGAATCCGCTCGCCAGCCGCGACGCCCTCTTCTACGCATGGCGACCGGCCGGAGGCGGAAGCGCGATCCCGCTCGTGGAACGCCCGGTGCTGCCGGTCTTCGGCATCGCCATCTCCTACTAGTACCAGCAACCGCACCTACTGGTAACCGCGCCCGGCGGGCGGATCTCGTCGATGTGCGGCTTTGCTGCGAGCCTCCGTCCGGTCGGCACCGCGCCGGCGTCACAACCGGACCCCGCCGCTCGTTCTCCTGAGCGAGGATCGAGTTCCCCCCCTCAGGAGGCCCGGCATGGTCCCTTCTTCGTCCGTTTCGAGGCTCGTGGCGCTCGCCACGGGCGCCCTCGTCCTCTCCGTCACCGGCCCGCGCCTGGAGGCACAGCTCGTTCCGGTGCGCACGGTACCGGTTGCGTCCGGCGACCAGTTCCGCCTCGTGCCGTCGAGCCGCATGGGCATGGGCGGCGTCCGCTACGCCGTGGACGACTCGCTCGCCGACGGCTGGAGCAACCCCGCCCGCCCCGGCTCCGCCACGGTCTTCATGGGCTCCCCGACCTTCTACGGCATCTCCGCCAACGGCGGCGCGGGCCGTTCCTTCCCAGTGGCGGGGCTCTTCTCCGGTGAGCAGTGGTTCGGCGGCGCCTCGCTCGCGCTCCAGCAGGTCGAGAACGAGCCCGGGAACGTCGTCTGCTGCTTCGTCGACTGGTTCGGTCCGCCACCGGTGACGACGCTCTCCGAGCGCTTCGGCCGCAACGTCTTCGCGGGCGGCTTCGTGGGCCGACGGCTCGGGAACGGGTGGAGCGCCGGCGTCGGCGCCTCGGTGGCCCGCCTGGGCGCGATGGACGGCGTGGACCTGCTCTACGCCGGCGCCGAGCGCATCGACCAGGCCGGCGACCTGGTGAACCTGCGCGCCGCGGTCGAGCACGCCGGCCCGCGCGACCGGATCTCGGCACAGATCGTCCACGACCGGGTCTCGATGGTGCACGACGTGACCTGGTCCGAATGGATCTGGGACGACACGCTGGGCACCGGCGAGCTCGTCCGGCGCATCGAGAAGAACGAGGATCGGACCAACACGTGGGCGGGGCAGCTCTCGTGGGATCGCCGGTTGAACGCGCCCGGCTGGCGGATCGCGGCGGTGGCGGCCGTGAACCACAAGTCCCACCCGAAGATCCCCAACTATTCGATCCAGAACATCCCCCGGGATCCCGGCACGACGTGGGCCTTCGAGGCGGGCTTCGGCCTCTCGCGCACGCAGGGACCCACCACCTTCGGGGTCGATGTGGCGCTGCAGCCGATCTGGAGCGACACGTGGCAGGAGGCGGACAGCGCGGACGTGGCCGATTCGGGCGGACGGCTCTCGATCGGGGATCGGTCGATCGAGAACGACTTCTCCTTCACCAACGTCGTCCTGCGCACCGGGGTCGCCCACGCCGTCGGGCCGGCCGAGTTCCAGACGGGACTCGAGATCCGCTCGTACGGATACACGCTCGATCAGGCCAACTGGGTGGAGGTGAGCCGGCGTAGCCAGGACGAGGCGTGGATCGAGTGGTCGCCGACCTTCGGGCTGAGCGTCTCGCTGCCCGCGCTCGATCTCCGCTACGGAATGCGCATCACCGAAGGCACCGGGCGGCCGGGGGTCGCGCCGGACTTCCTGCTGGAATCCCCGGTGGCCGGAGGCGACGCCGACTTCCTGATCGCTCCGGGTGCGCCGCTCACGCTGCAGGACGCGCGCGTGATGACCCACCAGCTGGCCGTGGTGATCCCGGTCCGCTGATACGCCGCGCCGCGGGGGTGCCGGGTCGGGCCCCCGCGCACGCGGAGGGGTGGTCCGGGGTCGGAGCCCTCGCGGACTCCGGCCTCGGCCGGCCATGGACGGGGCAGCGGGTGGACCGTCACCTTGTGGGCTCGCCACGATCCAGGAGCCTTCGCCCGATGATTCGCGTCCTCTCCGTCCAGCGCGCGCTCCTCCGCGCCGCACTCCTCCTCGCCCTGGCCGCGCTCGGCGCGGCCCCCGCGTCGGCGCAGGACAAGCGCCCGCTCGAGATCGCCGACTACCGGCTGTGGCGGACGATCGAGGACGCCTCGATCTCCGACGACGGCCGCTGGGTGGCGTGGACGTACGCGCGGGTCCGTGCCGACGACTCGCTCCACGTCCGCGCCGTCGGGGAGGCCGAGAGCCGCCACGTGGTCGCCCGCGCATCGCGCGGGGTCTTCTCGCCCGACGGGCGCTGGCTCGCCTATCACCTGGAGCCCGGCGCGCTCGAGGTGGAGCGCCTGGAGCGCGACGGCGAGCGGGTGCCCGCCCAGGTCGGGCTGCTCGACCTCGACTCCGGCAACACCGTGGTGTGGGACGAGGCGGTCGACTTCGCCTTCTCCTCCGCCTCCACCCATCTGTGGGTGAAGAAGCGGGCCCCCGAGGGCCGAGACGGAGACGGGGAGGGCACGGACGTCATCCTGCGGAGCCTGCAGCCGGGATTCGGATTCGACGAGCTGGTGGGCAGCGTCCACGAGCTCGCCTTCAACGAGCCCGGCACGCACCTGGCCTACTCCGTGGACAACGACGGCCTCGACGGCAACGGCCTCTACCTGGTGGACCTTTCCACCGGCGCCCGACATGTGCTCGACGCGACGCGCGAGCGGTACGCGCGGCTCACCTGGTCCGAGGACGGAACGTCGCTGGCGGTGCTTCGCGGCGCCGTCCCCGACGGCAGCGTCGAGCGTGTGAACACGGCGCTCGTCTTCCGGGACGTCCCGACACAGCGCCGCCGGCTCGACGTCGGCCCGGGCGCCACGGGGATCCGGGACGGGTGGGTCCTGAGCGAGAAGGGCGAGGTCGTCTTCGACGAGAACGGAACGACGCTCTTCGTCGGCACCAAGGCTCAGGAGCAGGAGCTGGAGGAGTGGGACGCCGAGGAGGGCCTCCCCCTGGCCGACGTGAACATCTGGCACTGGCGGGACGATCGCATCCAGTCCCAGCAGCAGCGGGAGCTCCAGCGGGATCGGAACCGCACCTACGTGGCCGCGCTGCACCCCGAGGAGCGCCGCGTCGTGCACCTGGCGGACGAACGGATGCGCACGGTCGAGATCACACCCGACGGGCGCTGGGGGATCGGGCGCGACGACCGGGCCTACGTCTCGGACTGGAAGCCCGAAGTGGCCGACTTCTACCGCATCGACACCCGGAGCGGCGACCGTGTGCCCGTGCTGGAGGCACACCTCCGCACGCTCGGACTCTCGCCGGACTCCGAGCACTGGCTCTACTGGAGCGGTGGCCACGTGTGGGACTACCGGCTCAGCGAGGACCGGCACGTGAACCTCACCGAGCGGGCGTCGGTCGACTTCACGAACGCCGAGTTCGACCGCTTCGGCGAGAAGCCGCCGTACGGGATCGCGGGATGGGCGGCCGACGGGAGCGGAGTCGTGCTCGAGCACCGCTTCGACCTCTTCCTGCAGCCGTGGGACGCGAGCCCGGCCCGCGACCTCACCGGCGGCTACGGCACGGAGAACGGGGTCGAGCTCCGCTGGGTCAACCCGGACCGGGAGAGCCGCGAGATCGACCTCGACCGGCCCGTTCTCCTCGAGGCGTACGGAGAGTGGACGAAGCGCGAAGGCTTCTTCGAGCTCGACGGGAACGACCTGCGCGAGCTGACGTGGGAGGACCGCCGCTTCGGCTACCCCGAGAAGGCCGGGGACGCGGAGCGCTGGCTCTTCACGGCCCAGACGTGGCAGGAGTTTCCGGACCTCTGGACGACGGACGGCGACTTCGAGGATCGCACCCGGATCACGACGGCCAATCCGCAGCAGGCCGACTTCCTCTGGGGCACGCGCATTCTGTTCGACTACACGCTGTCGGACGGCACTCCGCTGCAGGGCACGCTCGCCATCCCCGAGACGTACCGCGACGGCGAGCGCCTCCCGATGATCGTGCGCTTCTACGAGAAGTACTCCCAGGACCTGCACCTCTACCCGACGCCGATCTACCGCCACCAGCCGAACTTCGCCGGGGTGGTGAGCAACGGGTACCTCCTCATGCAGCCGGACGTGCACTTCCGCATCGGCACGTCGCACTCCGACATGCTCGAGGCGGTCGAGGCGGCCACGCGGAAGGTCATCGAGATGGGCTACGCCGACCCGGACGCGGTCGGGCTGAGCGGGCACTCGTACTCGGGCGGCGGGAGCGCCTACATCGCCACGCGCTCGACGATGTTCAAGGCGATCGCCCACGGAGCGGCGCCGATCAACCTGGTGAGCGAGTTCAACCAGCTCTTCGTGGGCAGCGGCCAGAACAACCACGGCTACGACATCTACGGCCAGGGCCGCTACGCCACGAACCCGTACGACGACTTCGACCGCTACTGGGACCAGTCGCCGATCTCGGGCGTCGAGAACATGGACACACCGGTCCTGTACCTGCACGGCGAGGAGGACGGCGTCGTGAACTGGGAGCAGGGGCTCGAGTGGTACAACGCCCTGCGCTTCCTCGAGAAGCCGGTGATCTGGCTCTCGTACCCCGAGGAGGGACACGGCCTGGCCAAGCTCCAGAACCGGATCGACTTCCAGTACCGGTTGCAGGACTTCTTCGACCACCACCTGCGGGGCGTTCCCGCGCCGGGCTGGATGACGGACGGCGTGCCGCAGCTCGGCAAGGATCGCCACCTGCGCGAGTACGCACCGCGCATCTTCCGGCCGCGTCTCGTGGGGTAGCCGAAGAAGACCCGGCGGCGGACGGCCTCCGTCGGGCCATCCGACTCCCGCACGCCACCGCCATGGTGGTGGGCACCATCATCGGCGCCTCGATCTTCGTGCAGCCGTCGCAGGTGACCGGACAGGTGCCGTCCGCGGCGGGCGCGGCGATCGTCTGGACGCTGGCCGGCGTTCTGACGCTTCTGGGCGCCCTCGTCACCGCCGAGCTCGCCTCGGCCTTCCCGGACACCGGCGGCGTCTACGTCTATCTGCGCCGCGCCTTCGGCCCCCTGGCCGGATTCCTCTGGGGCTGGGCGATGTTCTGGACGATGCACACCGGCATCATCGCGGCCATCGCCATGGTCATGGCGTCGTACTTCGACTTCTTCTGGGACCTCGGGGCGCGGGGCCAGCGGGTCGTGGCGATCGGCGGTGTGCTCGCCCTGTCGTGGATCAACTACCTGGGCGTCCAGCACGGGACGCGCCTCCAGACCGCCATCACGGTGGTCAAGGTCGGGGCCGTCGTGGTGATCGTCGGTGTCGGCTACGCGCTGGCGCCATCGGCCGCGGAACTCGTCGGTGCCGCCACGGGCGCGGGCGGCGGCGCGGTCATCGGGCCGGACGGCACGCCCGCCGCGCAGGGCCCGGCGGGGGGACCGGGCCTCCTCGGCGGTGGCGGCCTGTCCGGGCTCCTGAGCGGGCTCGCGGCCGGGCTCTTCGCCTTCGGCGGCTGGCACATGGTCACCTACAACGCGGGCGAGACGGTCGACCCGGAATCCACCATTCCGCGCTCCCTCATGCTGGGCGTGCTGATCGTCACCGCCTGCTACGTGGCCCTCAACGCCGTCTACTTCCGCATCCTTCCGCTGGAAGACGTGATCGCCTCGGAGCGGATCGCTGCCGACGCCGCGGAAGCGCTGCTCGGCTTCAACGCCGGCGCGGCCATCACCGCCCTCGTCGTCGTCTCCGCCTTCGGCGCCCTGGCGGGAATCGTGCTCGCCGGCCCGCGCGTGTACTGGGCGATGGCGCGGGACGGGCACTTCTTCGCCTGGTTCGGGGAGCTGCACCCCGAGCACCGCACCCCGCACCGCGCCATCGTCCTCCAGGCCGCGTGGGCGTCGGTGCTGATCTGGACCGGCACGTACCGGCAGCTCTTCACCCGCGTCATCTACACGGAGTGGATCTTCTTCCGCGCCATGGCCCTGGGGCTCCTGGTGCTGCGCCGCCGGGGAGCCGAACCCCGCTATCGTGCGCCCGGCGGGCCCCTGCTTCCGATCGCGTTCGCCGCGGCCGCCTTCGCGGTGGCCGCGCACGAGGCCGTCGCCAACCCGACCAACAGTGTCCAGGGGCTCGGACTCGTCGCGGTCGGCGCGCCCGTCTTCTACCTGTGGAGCCGCCTGCGGCCCTCCCCTTCCCCCGGAGCGACCCCATGATCGTGGACTTCCACAACCACTACTACCCGCCGGGCTTCGTCGACGCCGCCCGCCGCGGCAAGAGCGCGTTCCGGGTCACGGAGGACGGGGACGGCAACCCGGTCCTGCACTCGCCCGGGGACTACAACGTCCTGGTGCCGGGCCACCGCGACCTCGACGCCCGTGCGGCCGACCTCGACGCCGTCGGGGTCGACGCGCAGGTGATCACGATGACCGCGCCGGGCACCAGCATCGAGACCCCCGAGCGGGCCGCCGAGCTCGCGCGGACGATCAACGACGGCCTGGCGGCGGCGCGCGAGTCGCACCCGGATCGGTACGTACCGCTCGGTCATCTCCCGCTGGTGAACCCCGAGGCCGCCGCCGACGAGTTCGGCCGCGTGATCGGCGAGCTCGGCATGCCGGGCGCCATGCTCTTCAGCAACGCCGCCGGGGTCCCCATCGCCGACGAGCGCTTCTGGCCGATCTACGAGCAGGCCGACGACGCCGGGGCGGTCCTCTACATCCACCCGACCTATCCGCTCGGCGTCCAGGCGATGGAGGACTACATGCTCATGCCGCTCGTGGGCTTCCTCATGGACACGACGCTCGCGGCGGCGCACCTCGTCTTCGCGGGGGT
>CALJLC010000116.1 GCA_937982605.1 uncultured Gemmatimonadales bacterium
CGTCCACCCCGACGACGAGGTGCGCATCGCGCTGCCCGGAACGCGTCGGGTGATCGTGCCCAAGTCGGACGGGCAGCGCAGCTACATCAACTCGATTCGCGCCAACGACATCGTCATCGGCATCGGGCCCGCCGGCACCGGCAAGACCTATCTGGCGGTGGCCGCCGCGGTCGACGCGCTCTACAAGAAGCGCGTGAAGCGGATCATCCTGGCGCGTCCCGCCGTGGAGGCCGGCGAGAACCTCGGCTTCCTCCCCGGCGATCTCCAGGAGAAGGTCGACCCGTATCTGCGGCCGCTCTACGACGCCCTCGAGGACATGATGCCGCACGAGCGGGTGCAGCGGGCGCTCGAGGACTCGACCATCGAGATCGCGCCGCTGGCGTACATGCGCGGACGCACGCTCTCCGACGCGTTCGTCATCCTCGACGAAGCCCAGAACGCCACGCGGGCCCAGATGAAGATGTTCCTGACCCGTCTGGGTCTGAACTCGCGCGTGGTCATCACCGGAGACAAGACACAGATCGACCTGCCGAGCCAGTCGAACTCGGGCCTGCTCGAGGTCGAGGAGATCCTCGGCGGCATCGACGGGATCGAGGTGATCTACCTCGACGCGAAGGACGTCATCCGTCATCGCCTGGTGAAGGACATCATCCGGGCCTACGAGCGCGACGGGACCGACGCGGAGACGGTGGCGTGAGCCGCCGCGTCGACGAGCGGGGCCGGGACTCCGTCCTGCATCGCCTCTCCGGTGAACCCGGGGCGACGACCGCCGAGCGCCTTCGCCACCACGGCGCCCGCGTGCTCCTGGTGGCGGGGATCGCCGTGCTCGCCGCCATGCTCTTCCCGCCGCGGGAGGGGACGAGGGTGACGCCGTACACCGAGGGGATGGTCGCGCCCGCCGACGTGATCGCGGAGATCCCGTTCTCCGTGCCCAAGACAGGAGCCGAGCTGGAGCGCGAGCGGCGCGAGGCCGCCGAGGCGGTGCCGCCGACGTTCGACGAGCGGGCCGCGGCGGGAGACTCCGTGGCCGTGCGCCTCGGTCGCTTCTTCGACCGGCTCGACAGCGCGGTGGCGGCCGGGGACACGCTCGCGGTCGGACGAATCCTGCAGCAGAGCCGCATCACCGCGCAGCCGTCGCAGATCCGGTACCTCCTCGACGACCGACAGCGCGCGGCGCTGCGCACGGCCGCGCAGACGGCCGCGCTCGAGATCATCCCCCGCGGCATGCTGGATCCCGCCGAGCTCGCCGGGATCACGACGGACAACATCTACGTGCGGACCCCCGACGGAACGGAGCGGACCCGTGCGGTCGACGAGCTGATCACCTCCCGCGACTTCTATGCGGAGTCGGTGCTGTACCTGCCGCCGGGCTTCCCGCCCGAGGCTCAGGATCTCCTTCGGATGATCCTGATCTTCCACCTCGAGTACAGTCTCGTCCCGAACATCGCGTCCACCGAGGGGGACCGGAACGCCGCGCGCAGCTCGGTGGCGCTCACCAAGGCCGACGTGCTGCAGGGCGAGGCGATCGTCCGTGCGGCCGACCCCATCGGGCCGGAGACGAGGGAGCGTCTCGACGCCTACCGCACCGCGCTGCGCGAGGCGGGGATGATCGAGTCCGAGGGGCCGATGGGTCCGGCGGTGCTCGGCCAGGCGCTCCTGGTCTTCATGCTCCTGGCCATCTTCGGCCTGCTGCTCCGCTTCAACCGGCCCCGGGTCTACGAGAACTACCGCTGGCTCGTGCTCATCTCGCTGCTGGCCGGGACGTACTTCGTCGCGGCCTTCGGCATCCAGAGCGCGGGCCTTCGAGGCGAGTGGCTGCCGATCGCGTTCGTGGCGCTGCCGGTGGCGGTGCTGTGGGACACCCGCATGTCGATGCTCCTCGTCCTCATCCTGGCGGCCATCACCGGCACCCTGGGCGACTTCGCGGGACGCTACGACATCGTGCTCGTCGTGATGGGCGGTGGCGCGGCCGCGGCCATGTCCGTGCGCGCCGTGCGTCGGCGTTCGGAGACCTGGGTCTCCATCGCCATCATCGCCGGAACCGCGGGGCTGGTGTCGATCGCGTGGCGGCTGGCGAACTCCGAGCCGCTCATCGAGGCGGCGCCGGGGCTCGCCGCGCTCGCGGGCAACGCCACCGTGTCGGCGCTCCTGGCGGTCGGCTTCCTCTGGGTCTTCGAGCTCTTCACCGGAATCACCACGGACCAGACCCTGCTCGAGTGGGCCGACCCGACGCGGCCGCTCCTGCGTCGACTCTCCATGGAGGCGCCGGGGACGTACGCGCACACGATCAACGTGGCCAACCTGGCGGAGGCGGCGGCCGCCGAGGTCGGCGCCAACGGGCTGCTGTGCAGGGTCGGCGTGCTGTACCACGACATCGGCAAGATGCTCAAGCCGCACTACTTCGTGGAGAACCAGCCGGAGGGCCGGAACCCCCACGACAAGCTCAAGCCCGAGACCTCCGCCGCCATCGTCCGCGAGCACGTGACCGAGGGGGCGAGGCTGGCCGAGGAGGGCAACGTCCCGGCCGTCGTGCAGCAGTTCATCTGGGAGCATCACGGGACGCAGCGCATCGGCTTCTTCTACCAGAAGGCGCGCGAGGAGGCCGGAGGGGAGGTCGACCCGGCGCGCTTCTCGTACCCGGGGCCGAAGCCCCAGTCCAGGGAGACCGCGATCGTCATGCTCGCCGACTCGTGCGAGTCGGCCGCGCGCGCCATGCGTGACCCGACGCCGGAGCGGGTCCGCGACCTCATCGACACGGTCGTGCAGAGCAAGGTCTCCGACGGTCAGCTCGACGAGGCGCCGCTCACCCTCGGGGAGATCGCGCGGGTCAAGAGCCAGTTCGTGAAGATCCTGGGCGGCGTCGTGCATCGCCGCATCGAGTATCCCGAGACGCGGCACCTCACGAAGCAGACGGGAGAGTTCGAGGCCCCGGCGGTCGCCGCGGCGGGAGACGACGCCGGCTACGGGCCGGACGGGGAGCCGGCACCCGCCGAGGCCGCGGACGAGGCCCGACCGGAGCCGAGCCGGTCCGCGGCCGGATCCGAGTGAGGGAGGCGCGGTGCCGGGCGGGCTCGACGTCATCGTCAACGTCGAAGCGGAGGACGTCGACTCCGAGGCGCTGAGTCGCGCCGTCGTCCACGCGGCCCGGGCGGAAGGCCGCACCGCGGGCGAGGTGTCGCTCACTCTGCTCGACGACCGCGGGATCCGGGAGATGAACCGGCGCTACCTCGGCCGGGATCGGGCCACCGACGTGATCGCCTTCTCGCTCGGAGAGGATGACGCCCTCCTCGGTGACGTGTACATCGGGCTCGAGCAGGCGCGGCGGCAGGCGACCGAGCTCGGCGTCCCGCTCGGCCAGGAGCTCGTCCGGCTCGCGATCCACGGCACGCTCCACCTCCTGGGGCACGACCACCCGGAGGGCGAGGAGCGCGCGGACAGCCCGATGTTCGAGCTCCAGGAGCGCCTCGTCCGGGAGCTGGTGGAGGGTTGAGCGCCGGCTGAGAAGGGGCCCGCGGACGTGCCCTGGCGGCCGCGGCTCGCGCTTGCTTCACGCACCCGACTCCGGGATCTTCCGACGCTCCTCCGCGGCGCCGGCGCGGCCCTCGCGGCGCCCTTTCCGCCGCGTGCCTTCGCCCCCTCGGGTGCCCATGTCGTCGACCGCCGAAGAAACCACCGAGCAGCTCCAGGAGCGCATTCAGGCGCTGGTCAGCGAGGGCGACCTGGAGCGTGTGGGCGAGCTGGTCGAGGAGCTGCACCCGTCCGACCTGGCGGACGTGGTCGAGCGCCTGGAGGAGAGCGACCAGGTCGCGCTCCTCTCCGCCATTCCGGTCGAGCTCGCCTCCGAGGCGCTCGCGGAAATGGAGGAGGGCGAGGAGCGCGGCCACCTGCTCGCGGCGCTGGAGCCCGGGAAGGGCGCGGAGCTGATCGAGGAACTCGCCGACGACGACGCCGCCGATCTCATGGGCGAGCTCGAGCCGCCCGAGCAGCAGAAGATCCTCGACGTCCTCTCGGACGAGACGGCGGGCGAGCTGATCGGCCTCCTGCAGTACGACGAGGAGACGGCCGGCGGTCTCATGACCACCGACCTGGTGGCGGTCGAGGGGACGCTCACCGCGGCCGACGCGCTCGTGCAGGTGCGCATCCAGGGTCGGGAAGTCGAGGACTTCTACACGGTCTTCGTGGTCGACGCGCGCCGGCGACTCCTCGGCACCCTCCGCCTGGACGACCTCGTCATCGCGGAGCCCGCCACCCGGATCGAGGAGCTCGTTGAGGAGCCGGTGGCCACGGTCGGACCCGGGGAGGACCAGGAGCACGTCGGGCGCCTGATCGCACGGTACAACCTCGCCTCTCTCCCGGTCGTGGGACCGGGCGGAGAGCTCCTGGGGCGCATCACCTTCGACGACGTCATCGACGTGATCGAGGCCGAGCAGACGGAGGACATCTTCCGTCTCGCCGGCGTCAACGACGACCACGAGCTGCGCAACAGCTGGCGGGCGTCCGTGCGGACCCGGCTCCCCTGGCTCCTGCTGAACCTGGGCACCGCCGCGGGGGCGGCGTCGGTCATCATCGTCTTCGAGGACGTCATCGCGCAGGTCCTCACGCTGGCGTTCCTCGCGCCGATCATCGCCGCCCTCGGCGGGAGCACGGGCACGCAGTCTCTGGCCATCACGATCCGCCGCATCACCGTGGAGGGGAGCGGCAGCGCCCGGGGCTTCGTGCTCCGCGAGATCGTCATCGGCGTCGTCATCGGAGGCGTGCTCGGCCTCGGGATCGCCGCGCTCGCGGTGCTCAAGGACGGGAACCCGATGCTCGGCCTCGTGGTCATGCTGGCCATGTGGGGCAACCAGATCGTCGCCGGCTTCGCGGGCGCCTTCGTCCCGGCAACTCTCGACCGACTCGGGGTAGACCCGTCCGTCGCGTCGTCGGTCTTCGTCCACACGCTCACGGACCTGTGCGGATTCTTCCTGCTGCTGGGGCTCGCCTCGCGACTGCTGCTGGCCGGGTGAGTCGCTCCCCGCTGCCCCGCGCCCGCGGGCCGCACGCCCGTCGGACCGGAGCCGACCGGGCATGAAGCGCGTCGCGCGGTCGCTCTCCGTCCTGTACCGGCTCGCGCCGTTCGTGGTGGCGTTCCTGCGCGATCGACGGGCGTGGGTCCTCTTCGGCGGGCCGGCCACGCGCTCCGAGGAGCACCATCGACGGCGAGCGGAACGGCTGACCGCGCGCCTCGCCGCACTCGGCCCGACGTTCATCAAGCTGGCACAGCTCCTGAGCGCCCGCGCCGACATCCTCCCGGAGCCCTACCTGTCGGCCATCGGCACGCTCCAGGACCAGGTACCGGCCGACCCGGTCGACGACATCCGCCGGGTTGTCGAGAGCGAGCTCGGCGCTCCGATCACCGAGCTCTTCGACTCCTTCGACAACGAGCCGCTCGCCGCCGCGAGCCTCGGCCAGGTGCACCCGGCGCGCGTCGACGGCCGCGAGGTGGTGGTGAAGGTGCTCCGACCGGGCGTGGAGGACTCGGTCGCGCTCGACCTCGACATCTCGTTCCGGGCGCTCTTCTGGCTGAACATCCTCTTCCCGAACCATCACGTGAGCGCGCTGACCAACGTGATCCGGGAGTTCTCGGTGCGCGTGAAGGACGAGATGGACTTCCGCCAGGAAGCCGAGAACATGCGGCATTTCCGCCGCGTCTTCGCCGACGATCGACGGGTACGGGCGCCGGACGTCCTGGAGACGTTCACCCGTCGGCGGGTCCTCGTCATGGAGCATTGCGAGGGCACCAAGATCGACGAGCTCCAGGGGCATTTCCGCTCCGGCCGGCTCTCGTTCCGCAAGGTCATGGAGGCACTCACCAGCGTCTACCTCAAGATGATGATGGTGGACGGCTTCATGCACGCCGATCCGCACCCGGGCAACCTGCTGGTGCAGGAAGACGGCACGATCGTCCTGCTGGACTGGGGGGCGGTGCTCGACGTTCCGCGCTACACCCGCGAGTCGATCCTGGGCGTGGCGCTCGCGCTGGGGCGAGACGACATCGACGGCGTGATCAACGAGATGTACCGGCTCGGCATGATCAGCCCCGAGGTGTCCCGGGGCGAGATCCGGGAAGCCGCGACGGAGATCCTCCGCATCGTCGAGCGCGCGCGCACCACGAACCGGCAGGCGATCGTGGAGGAGGTGATGAGCCAGCTCCTCGACACCTTCTACACCTGGCCTCTGATGCTCCCGCAGGAGCTCGTCTACTTCCTCCGGACTTCCGCCCTGATCGAAGGCATCGCGTTCCTGTACGATCCGCGCTTCGACGGCCTCACCTTCATCAAGGGTGTCGTGGCCGAGCACCAGGTGGCGCTGATGCGCACCACGCGGCAGCAGCCGGCGCAGATCGCCAAGTCGTTCGTGGAGGAGTCGCAGGCCGTCGTCCGCTCGGTCCGGGACCTCGTGGCCCGCGCGGAGCGGGAAGAGCTTCGCGTACGGGTCCATCCGCGCGACATCCAGGCGCAGGAGCGCTTCCTCCACCTACAGGCCCGGCGACTCCTCCTCAGCATCTTCGCCTCCGTGACCGCGGTCATCACGGCGATCCTGTTCATTCCCCTGCGCAACTGGTGGCTCCTCGGCATCGGCCTCTTCCTGGCGCTGGTGATGTTCGTGATCGTCCTCTTCATCCCGACGCACCTCCTGGCCAATCCCCTCCGGCACGCCCGGGGGCTGCGGCCGACCGGCCGTCGCTGAGCCCGCCCCTTCGAGGATGACCCGGACCGAGACCCCCCCGCCCGCCGTCGACGCGCTCCTGGCCCGCTTTCGCGAGGGCAAGCCGGTCGCGCTCGCACGGGCGATCTCGATGGTCGAAGACCAGCGGCCCGGCTTCCAGGAGCTCCTGCACACGGTGATGGCGGCAGGACCGAGCGCGCGCCGCGTCGGGTTCACCGGTCCGCCGGGGGCGGGCAAGTCGAGCCTGGTCGCCGCGGTCGCGGCCTCGTACCGCAGAGCCGAGGAGCGGCTGGGGGTCGTGGCGGTGGATCCGACGTCTCCCTACTCCGGCGGCGCGCTCCTCGGGGACCGGATCCGGATGAACGACCTCGCCACCGATCCCGGCATCTTCATCCGCTCGATGGCCACGCGGGGCTCGCTCGGCGGACTGGCCACGACGACGAAGGAAGTCGTGGACCTGATGGACGGCTTCGGATTCGACCGCGTGCTCGTCGAGACCGTGGGCGTCGGGCAGACCGAGCTCGAGATCACCGCGGCCGCCGACACGGTGGTCGTGGTGCTCGTACCGGAATCCGGCGACGCGATCCAGGCGATGAAGGCCGGCCTGATGGAGATCGCCGACGTCTTCGTCGTGAACAAGGCGGATCGCCCCGGAGCGGCGCGGCTGGTGAAGGAGCTCCGCCAGGCGCTCCACCTGCGCGCGGGCAGCGCGCTCAAGGACATCCCGGCCCACCACGGCGTCGATCTCGGCCAGGTCATGAAGAAGGAACGCTCGGAGCCCGCCCCGGCTCCCGCCGGCGGCTGGGAGATCCCGGTGCTCACCAGCAACGCGCTCACGGGAGAAGGGCTGGACGGCCTCCTCGAGACGATCGCCGGGCATCGAGCCTGGCTGGAAGAGAGCGGGCAGCTCGAGGTCCGGCGCCGGGAGCGAGCCCGGATCCGCATCAAGGACGTCGTGGAGCGCGAGCTCCACCGGGTCGCCTGGCGCTCCGAGGAGGCGATGGCGCGCCTCGACGAGGGCGTCGAGCGGATCGCGCGGGGGGAGGGGACGCCGTACTCGGCCGCCCGCGAGATCCTCGAGGCGCTGCTGCGCTGACCCGCGGCGCGCCTCCGCGCGGCTCCCCCCGAGGGCGCGACACCCCTCCGCTCGGCCCGCGCATGGGGTATCTTTGGGGCTGACCGGGTGCGAAGGCTCGCCCGGAGGACCGGGGCACGGAGGAGATCGCATGTCGACGATCGAGAAGGAGATGCTCAAGCGCGCGGACCTCGAGACCGCCGTGCGCGATCGGGACCGCGAGATCGCCGAGCTCAGGGCGCGGCTGGCCGAGTGGGAGGAGGCGTACGACGCCACGCCGAAGCGCGACGCGCTCTTCACCTCGGTGTCGGGACGCGAGGTCCGCCCGCTCTACACCGAGCTGGACCGACTCGGAAGCGACTCCGGCGGAGAGGAGCCGCTGGGCTTTCCGGGCTCGTACCCGTTCACGCGTGGGCCGTATTCCACGATGTACCGGACGCGGCTCTGGACGATGCGGCAGTTCGCGGGCTTCGCGACGGCCGAGGAGACGAACGCCCGCTACAAGTACCTCCTCGAGCACGGTCAGACCGGCCTCAGCGTCGCCTTCGACTTCCCGACGCTCATGGGCTACGACTCCGACCATCCCCGCTCGCTGGGCGAGGTCGGGGTGTGCGGCGTGGCGATCTCGTCGCTCGCCGACATGGAGCAGCTCTTCGACGGGATCCCGCTCGATCACGTCTCGGTCTCGATGACGATCAACGGGCCCGCGATCATCCTCTTCTGCTTCTACGTGGCGGCCGCCGAGAAGCAGGGGGTCGACGTCGGCGTCCTGCGGGGCACGGTCCAGAACGACATCCTCAAGGAGTACCAGGCCCAGCACGCGTGGGTCTTCCCGCCGGAGCCGGCGCTGCGCTGCATCGTCGACATGTTCGAGTGGTGCAGCGAGCACACACCGAAGTACAACCCGATCTCGATCTCGGGCTACCACATCCGCGAGGCCGGCGCGACCGCCGCGCAGGAGCTCGCCTTCACGCTTCGCAACGGCTTCGAGTACGTCGAGCGCGGCATCGCCCGCGGCCTCGACGTCGACGCCTTCGCGCCGCGGCTCTCGTTCTTCTTCGACGTCCACAACGACTTCTTCGAGGAGATCGCGAAGCTCCGCGCCGCTCGCCGCATCTGGGCCCGTGGCATGAAGGAGCGCTTCGGGGCGAAGAACCCCGACTCGTGGCGTCTGCGCACGCACTGCCAGACCGCCGGGGTGACGCTCACGGCGCAGCAGCCGGAGAACAACATCGTGCGCGTCGCCTACCAGGCGATGGCGGCGGCGCTCGGCGGTACGCAGTCTCTGCACACGAACTCGATGGACGAGACGCTCTCGCTACCCACCGAGAAGGCGGTGCGGATCGCGCTGCGAACGCAGCAGATCCTGGCGTACGAGTCGGGCGTGCCGAACACGATCGACCCGCTGGCCGGCTCGTACTACGTCGAGTCGCTCACCGACGAGCTCGAGCGTGAGGCGGAGGAGCTCTTCGCCGAGATCGACGCGATGGGCGGGGTCGTGCCGGGGATCGAGCAGGGATGGTTCCAGCAGGAGATCGCCGGATCGTCGATGCGCCAGCAGCGGGAGGTGGAGTCCGCCGACCGCGTCGTCGTCGGCGTGAACCACTTCCTCGAGGGCTCGGAGAAGCTGGAGATCGACACGCTGAAGATCGACCCGGGCATCGAGAAGCGTCAGGTGGCGCGGATGGCCGAGATGCGGGCGGAACGGGACGGCGCGGCCGTGGAGCGGACCCTGACCGCGCTCACCGAGGCGTGTCGGAGCGACGAGAACGTGGTGCCCCGCATCCTCGACTGCGCGCGGGCCTACTGCACGCTGTACGAGATCCGGGCGGCGATGGAGGAGGTCTTCGGCGCCTACAAGGAGCCGGTCTTCTTCTAGCGATGACCGGCGGCGAGGCGCCTGCCTCCCGAGCGTGAGCCCTCCCGGGCCGTTTCTCCGCATGGACGGAGAACCCAAGCCCGACCCGGGAGGACACCATGCGCAG
>CALJLC010000117.1 GCA_937982605.1 uncultured Gemmatimonadales bacterium
CCCCTCGCGGCGGGCGTCGACGCCTGCGCGGACTGCCTGATGGTCCTCGACGCCGGTGGGCACGGCGCCGAGGTCGTCACCCGGACCGGCAAGATCCTCACCTTCGATTCGGCCGAGTGCATGGTGAACCACCTGCTCACCGGGGACGGCGAAGAGCCGCGCTCCACCTGGGTGACCGACTTCTCGGACCCGGAGACGCTCGTGGCGGCCGAGGACGCGTACTACCTCGTGAGCCCCACGCTACCGTCCCCCATGGGCCTCGGCATCACCGCTTTCGCACGCCCGCAGGACCGCGACGGCGCGCTCAACGCCTTCGGCGGGGAGGCGGCCGACTGGGACGACGTCCGCTCGCTCGTCGCCTCGGCCTGGCCGGACGGACGCCCGCCGATGCGACACGGCGGGCACGCCGCCACCATGACCCCGGACAGCGGATCGGGGAGCCACGGGCTCCATCGCGCACCCGAGGGCGGCCCCGGAGCGGACTGACCGATGCACACCCTGCCCCTCCTCGCCACCCTCCTCTTCGCGCCAATGGTCGCCGGGCGGCCCGCGCCTCCGGTCGACAGACTCGACCTCCCGGCTCCGGTCGACACGCTCGTCGTCGCTACCGGAGGGCCGTGGCGCACCGTCGGTGACGCGGTTCGCGCGGCGCCGCGCGGCGCCGTGGTCATCGTCGAAGCGGGCACCCGGCGCGAGCCGACGCTCGTGCTCGACAAGCCCCTCACCCTCGTGGGCCGACCCGGGGCCGTCCTCGACGGCGAGGGGGAGCGCGGCCTGATCCGGATCACCGCGGACTCGGTCACCGTCGAGGGATTCACGCTCCGCAGGACGGGGCTCTCCTATACGGACGACCGCGCGGCCGTGCTCGTGGACCGCGCGCGCTTCTGTGCGCTCCGCGGGCTCCGGCTCGAAGACACCTTCTTCGGGATCTACCTGGCCAACGCGGGCGACTGCCTCGTCGAGGACAACACGCTCGCGGGTGCCTCGGAGCGTGAGACGCGCTCGGGCAACGGGATCCACCTCTGGTACTCCACGCGCGTCACGATCCGGAACAACGACGTGCGGGGCCACCGCGACGGCATCTACTTCGAGTTCGTCGAAGACAGCCGGATCCTGGACAACGTGAGCCGGGGCAACGTCCGCTACGGGCTGCACTTCATGTTCTCCGACGGGTGCGCGTACCGCCGCAACGTCTTCTCGGACAACGGAGCCGGCGTGGCGGTCATGTACACGAGCGAGGTCGTGATGGACGGCAACGACTTCCGCGGCAACCTCGGCAACGCCGCCTTCGGGCTGCTGCTCAAGGACATCACGGACTCCGAGATCGTGAACAACCGATTCAGGGCCAACTCGGTCGGGATCCACGCCGAGGGTGCCAACCGGGTTCGCGTGGCCGGCAACGACTTCGTCGGCAACGGCTGGGCCGTGAAGATCATGGCCAACTCGGAGGACTCCGAGGTGACGGGGAACAACTTCGTCGGCAACTCCTTCGACATCGCCACCAACAGCCGTCGCTCGTACAGCGCCTTCACCGGCAACTTCTGGGATCGGTACCGGGGCTACGACCGGAACGGCGACGGCGTCGGCGACGTCCCCTTCCATCCGGTCCGGCTCTTCTCGCTCGTCGTGGCGCAGAACGAGCCCGCGCTCGTGCTGCAGAGGAGCCCGCTCGTGGCGCTGCTCGACCTGGCCGAGCAGGTGCTCCCGGTGCTCACTCCCGAGAGCCTGGCCGACGAAGCCCCGCACCTGTCCCCCTTCGCCACCGTCTGGAGCTCGGAGCGATGACCGAACCTCTCGCCCCGTACGGCGGCGCCGGCCTCGCCATCGCCGTGCGGGATCTGGCCAAGTCGTTCGGCACCCGTCGGGTGCTGGACGGCGTCGACGTCGACTTCGCCCCGGGCGCGGTCACCGCGCTGCTCGGGCCCAACGGCGCCGGCAAGACGACGCTGCTCAAGGCTCTGCTCGGGCTGGTGCGTCCCTCCGCGGGCTCGCTGCGCATCGGCGGGGCCGAGCCGGACGACGCCGGCGGCCTCCGCCGGCTGGTGGGCTACATGCCCCAGCTCCCGCACTTCCCGCCCCACATGACCGTGCGGGAGCTCGCGAGCATGCTCGACGACCTGCGCGACTTCGACGGCCATCCCGACGAGGAGCTCGTGGACGCGCTCGGCCTGAGGGGAGAGCTCGACCAGCCGTTCCGTACGCTCTCGGGAGGAACACGGCAGAAGGTCAACGCCGCCCTCGCCTTCCGCTACGACGCGCCGGTGCTCGTCCTCGACGAGCCGACCGCCGGGCTCGACCCGGCCGCCTCGCTCGCGCTCAAGGAGAAGATCCGCCGTTGCCGGGCCGAGGGTCGGACCGTCGTCGTGACGTCGCACAACCTCGGCGACCTCGACACGATGGCCGACGCGGTCGTCTTCCTCCTCGACGGTCGGGTCCGGTTCCACGGGAGCCTGGCCGATCTCCTCGCCGAGACCCGGAGCGACACGCTGGAGGAGGCGATCGCCGCGATCACGAGCGGACCCTCGCCGGCGTCCACCGGGGCCTCGCGTGGTGACGCCGGGGGGGTGACCGCCGAGGGGACCGGGGACGGAGACGCGGAACGTCGCCGGAGGACCGACCGAGACGCGAGCCCCGAGCGCCCCCGCGTGGAGATCGTGCGATGAATACCGCGCTCAAGGTGTTCCGCTACCAGGTGCGCGACCTCGCACGCAGCCGGGCCATCGCCGGGTACGCGGCGTTCCTGCTCCTCGCCACCGCGGGCCTCCTGCACTTCGGCGGAGGACCGGCCCGGGCGCTGCCCTCGCTCGCGACCGTCGTCGTCCTGGTCGTCCCGCTGGTGTCGCTGCTCGTGTCGACCTCGTTCGTCTACCACGGCAACGACTTCATCGAGCTGCTGCTGGCGCATCCCGTGGGACGGCGCCCGCTCTTCGCGGGGATGTACCTCGGCCTCGCGCTGCCCCTGGCCGCCGCGTTCGTCCTCGGTGCCGGCATTCCCCTGGCCGTCGGCGGCGCGCTCGCGTCGCACGCCGGCGCCGTGGCGCTGCTCGGAGTGGCGGGCGTGCTGCTCACGACAGCCTTCACCTCGCTCGGCTTCCTCGTCGCGCTCCGGGTGCGCGAGGCCGCGTCGGGGCTCGGGCTCGCGCTCGTGCTCTGGCTCGGGCGCGCAGTCATCTACGACGGTGGGGTGCTGCTCGGCGCGTACGGCTGGGCGGCGTACCCGCTGGAGGTGCCGATGCTCGTCTCGATGGCGCTCAACCCGGTCGACGTCGCGCGCGTGCTCGTCGTCATGGCGCTCGACGCCTCGGCGATGATGGGCTACACCGGAGCGGTCTTCCAGGACTTCTTCGGCGGTCCGGTGGGAGTCGCGCTCGCGCTCGCCTGCCTCGGGGCATGGACGCTCCTGCCGGGCCTCGCCGCGCGCTACACCTTCGTCCGGAAGGACTTCTGACGATGCGCGCGCCGCGTCGCGCCGCAGGGAGGTCGCGGGCTCCCGGCCGCCGGACGTCTCTGCTCCTGCTCGCCGCCGCTGTCGGCGTGGCCGCGGCCGGATGCGGCCCGTTCGAAGGGGACCGGGGAGCGGCGCACGCGCAAGCCGTCGGCGGCCGTGCAGGCGCGCCGCCCTTCCCCGCCCGGGGAAGCCGGGCGCCGGACTTCCTCCTCCCGCCGCTCCTCCTCGACGCGCCCTGGGTCGGGACCGACTCGGTCCGGCTCTCCGACCTGCGCGGCCGCTGGGTCTATCTCGACGTCTTCGGAAGCTGGTGCCTGCCGTGCCGGCAGCGGCACCCCGAGATGCTGCGCGTTGCCCATGAGCTGCGGGCGCAGGGCGCGGAGGTCCTCGGGCTGCTCCTCGAGGACCGGCCCGAGACGGCCGCCCGGTGGCTCGCCGAGCACGGGGCGGGCTACCCGTTCCTCGTGCTCGACGACCGCACCGCCCGTAGCTGGGGGCTCACCGGCGCGCCGATGGGCTTCCTGATCTCGCCGGAGGGCCGGGTCGAGCGTGCGTGCCACGGCTGCTCGCACGGAGAGCACGCCATCGAGGGGCTGCCGGCGGAGGTGCGCCGGCTGCGCGGGCGCTCCTAGCGCGCCGCGACGACGAGGACCCCCGACATCGTCGGGTGGTAGCGGCACACGTAGCGCACCGAGTCCCCCGGCTGCGCGACACAGGAGAACGGCGCGGCCCCCGTCAGCGCGCCCGAGTCCCCCGACTCGTCGGCGGCCGTGACCGTGTGCGGCACCAGATCCCGGTTGATCCACGTCACCGTGTCGCCCGGGGCGACGACGGCCTCCTCCGGACGGAAGACGAGGTCGGCGATCTCCAGGCGGTGGTGGACGACGCCCGACTCCCGCGCGCACGCCGTGGCGACCCCCGCGAGCGCGAGGGCCGCCACGATCCGGACGCGGCGCGTCACCGCCCCATCCGCTCGACCTGCTCCACCAGCCGCTCCGCGTGTCGCTCATGTCCGCGGAAAATCGAGAGCGCCTGCCGGAACGCCTCGCGAACCTCGGCGTTCTCGATGTTCGGGATGAACGCCTCGGCCACCGCGCCGTTGACCGTCCGGTGGTAGGCGAGCTCGTTGCGGGCGTAGAATGCGTCGAAGTCGGCCCCGCGCAGGCGGCTCATCTCGTCCTTGACGGCCCGGGCGTCGGCGGCGAGCTGTCGGCTCATCGCGTTGTCCTGCGCCTCGACGCCCAGCCGGCCGGCCAGCGCCGCCACTTCCCCGTTCACCGCCGCGTGGTCGCGGATCATCGTCTCCGCGAACTCGCGAACCGCCGGGCTCTCGGAGAAGGCGAGGGCGAGGTGGGCGTACGCGATGTCGATGTTGCTGGCCGTCACCGCCACGTGCGCCATCTCCAGATCGTTGAGCTCGGACTGCCCGAGCGCGGGGGTCGCGGTGAGCACGAGGGCGGTGCCGAGCACCGCCGGAGTCGGGATCTTCATGGGTCTCCTCGGTCGTGTGGTGTCCGGCGGCCTCGACCGACCGGGGCCGCCGGCCCTCCCCGAGCGGGGAGGTGCACCAAGGTCGTGACCTCGGCACGGCGCATCCATCACCGATCAGACAATTTCCTTGACCGATCGTACGACTTGTCTGGTGGATTCGTCCCCATACGCTACGTTCCGTCATGGACGTGCTCAGCGACATCCTCGGCGCGCTGCGGCTGCAGGGCGTCCTCTACTTCTCCACCGAGTTCCGGCGGCCGTGGGGCCTTCGGGTCCCCGAGCTCGAGGGGGTGGCCCGGTTCCATCTCGTGATGCGCGGCAGCACGTGGCTTCGCGTCATCGGCACCGACCAGCCGATCCACCTGGAGAGCGGCGATCTCGTTCTGGTACCGCACGGCGCGGAGCATGTCCTGGCGGACACACCCGACACCCCGTGCCGGACGGTCGACGAGGTCGTCGAGCGCGCGGGCTTCACCGGCTCCGGTACGCTCGTCTACGGAGGAGACGACGAAGGGTCCTGCACGCGGCTGGTCTGCGGGCACTTCGCCTTCGACGAGGACCTCGACCATCCGCTGCTCACGCAGCTCCCGCCGGCCCTCGTGGTCCGCTGGGAGGACGCCGTCCAGGGATCCCCGCTCGAAGACGTCTTCCGGTTCATCCTCCGAGAGGTCCAGGAGGGTCGCCCCGGACACGAGGCGGTCACGCGTCGGCTCAGCGAGGTGCTCTTCGTCCAGGCAGTGCGCTTCTGGGCCGACGCGGAGTCGGACGAGCACGCCTTTCTGGCCGCGGTCGGCGACCGCCACCTCGGCGCCGCGCTCTCCGCCCTGCACGCCGACCCCGCGGCGGGCTGGACCGTGGACGCCCTCGCACGACGGGCCGCCATGAGCCGGACGGCGTTCGCCGAGCGGTTTCGCGACCTCCTCGGCGAGACGCCCCACCGGTACCTGACGCGCTGGCGCATGCAGCACGCCCGTCGTCTGCTCGCGGAGTCCGCGCTCCCGATCGAGCGGGTGGCGCTCCGGACCGGCTACGGATCAGCGGCTTCCTTCTCGCGCGTGTTCAAGAAGGAAACCGGAACGACGCCCGGGCACTTCCGGCGCACCGCGCGGGAGACCACGGACCCGGGCTGAGCCGCGCCGGGTCAGCCGGAGGCGATCTCCACGGCTCGCGGCGTTCCCCGGATCACCTCGCCGAGCGTGACTGTGTCGAGCTCGGAGAAGAAGGCGTCTCGAGCGCGTCGCAGTGAACGCGCGAGCGCGCAGCCACCCGCGAGGACGCAGTCGCTCTCCCCCGGGCGGAAGCACCGAACCAGGTGGAAGTTCGACTCGAGTGCCCGGATCACGTCCCCGATCGACGCATCCCGCACCCCGTCGGCGATCGCGACACCTCCGCCACGGCCACGGTACGTCTCGACGAAGCCGGCCGACTCGAGGCTCTGCACGACCTTTTGCGCGTGCGTGAACGAGAGCCCGTGCATCGACGCGAGCTCGCGAGTCATCCACCGACGGGTGTCGGCGGCGCCGAGCGTCATCAGGAGCCGCAGGCCGATGTCGGTGTGATCGTTGAGCTGCATGACGGTTCCGCCTTCAGAGGGAGGTCGCGAAGGCGGCGAAGTCCGGCTTCGTCTCGAGCAGGATCTCCAGGACGGCCGCACGCCGCTCCGCGTCGAGGAGCGGGTAGTCCGGCGAGTCCCCTCCGGTGAGGAGCTCGTGCATCCGCCGGTACGCGCGGGTCTTCACGAGCTCCGGCAGGGCGTCCCAGGCGTCCGAGTAGATCAGGAAGCTGAGCGGGTACTCGAAGAGACGACCGTCCAGAGAGAAGTCACGCAGCGACCGCCCGCGGCCGTCCCGGGGGCCCCGGGCCGCGAACTCCTCGGCGAAGCCGCTCGTGCCCCGAACCTCTCCGATCGGCTCGGCCCGGTAGAAGAGCATGCCGCGTACGAGCAGCTCGGCTTCGTAGTCGAGTCGATCGTGGGTCGCCTCGGGGAGCGCATCCAGCCCGAGGTCGGCACCCGACCCGAGCCGCATCAGCTCGAGCTCCCGCAGCGCCTCCTGCGCACCTTCCGCGGCGATCGTGATGAGATTGTGCACCCTCGTCTGATGGGCGAGCACCATCAGGGCCACGATGTCGCTGCCCTCGCCGAGGTAGAACGACTGCTCGAAGTGCCCGGCGAGGTCGACGACGTTGCCGCCCGCGTGTGTGTCGAAGCCCTCGAGGAAATCCTCCGGCCGGTCGATCTCGTGCACCATCGGCTCCGCGCGGACGTTGCCCGCGTGCGGCAGCGAGTGCGTGCCCGTGACGTACCATCCGCCGAACCGCACGGCCATCGGCGTCCGGTCATCCACCGGGCGCTCCTGGATCGGCGTGACCGTGTTGCCCATCCGGTCCGTGAGGAAGGAGCGCATCATCACCCCGGGCACGCCACCGGTGATGCCGGTCTCGTGGCACCCCTTGCAGGTGAGGTCGTCCAGGCGCAGCCCGGGATCGTCGGCGTCGCGCTGGTCGATCGTGTAGAAGACCGATCCGCCGTCGGGATCGACCGCCGCGATCTCCAGCACGAGGCCGTCGACGGTGTAGCCCACGTAGACGTCGTCGTTGAAGTAGATGGCGCGCGGTGCCCAGGGCGCGATCATGTCGACCTGGAGGCTCGTCCGCGAGAAGACGAGGGACTGGGAGGACAGCGGTACGTCGAGCGCTTCGAGCACCGCCGGGAGGTACCCCCATTCGGGGTCTCGGGGCAGCGTGGTCACACCCCGCTCCAGGCGCTCCGCGAGCTCCGCCACCGGATCGCGCAGGTCCTCGTCCTCCGACTGCGGATGGAGGAGGCCTGAACCCGGGGCGAGCGGGCTCGAGGCTCCATCCGGAGCCTGGGCGGACGCCGGCGGCGGTGCAGTGAGCGCGAGCGCCGCGAGGAGCCCGATCATCCCGACCGCCGGCCCCGCACCGGCCGTCGACGTTCGCGTCGTCATGAAGGCTCCTCCGAGACCGCGATCCCTCGTGCCCGCAGGGCGTCGACGGCGACGTCGAGGCGGCCGTCGGCGCACAGGCCCCGAAGCCCCGCGTCCTCCCACGCCGAGACGGCGGCCAGGAGGGCTCCCCGCGGCAGGCGCGCGTCGCTCCGCCGGTCCCGCACGATCGCGGCCGTCGCGATCACCTGCCCGGCGTGCCGCCGCGTGTGCTCGGCGGCGTGGAAGAGCAGGCCCAGCACGTTGCTCGGCAGACCCCTCCGCCCGACGCCCCGGGGTTCCAGCAGCGACCCCTCGGGGGTGTCGCGGAGCACGTCGATGGCGTCGGCCACGGACCGGCGCAGCCGCTCGAGCAGCGAAGCCGCCGTCGCCGGAGGCTCGCCGGGCTCTCCTTCGATCGCCAGATACCGCAGCTGGTCGTCCGTGAGCTGCTCACCCCGCGCGTAGGTGAGGAGCCGGTCCAGGGCTCCCGGGATGTGGCGGAGATGGAAGCCGACGGAGGCCACGCCGGCCGGCCGGCTCCAGAGCGCCGCCGGCTCGAGGTCGACCACGGCCTCGACCTCCTCGACGGCGTCGGTGAGGGAATGCGCCACGGGCATGAGGAGGGCCGGAACGCCCTCGACGGGTCCGCGCAGCCAGGCTTCGGTCATCGACTCCCTTCCTCGGGGGTGATCGGCCACCTATCTTAAGTGGACTATTCTATACCATTTTATGGCGGCGCACCATGCTCGACGCCCTCGAGGCGACTTTCCCGGAAGCCGCGATTCGGCGCCTCGTCGAGACCTTCTACCGCCGGGTTCGTGACGACGAGCTGCTGGCGCCCGTCTTCGCGTCCCGCATCGAGGCTTGGGAGCCTCACCTGGACCGGATGACGCTCTTCTGGACTTCGGTCCTGCTCGGCCGTGCCGGGTACCGTCCGGTCCGTGGCTCGCCCCGGGCGCTCCACCAGCGCCTGGACGGTGTGACCCATGCGCACTTCGATCGGTGGCTGGAGCTGTTCGAGCGGACCGCGCACGACGTCCTCGAACCCGAAGCCGCCCGCAACGTCGTGCAGCGCTCCCGCCGCATGGCGGTCCACCTCTCGGGCCATCTCGCACCGGATCCGGTCGGACAGCGCGACTGATCCGGGAGCGTCGGGGGGCGCCGAGGGGCCTGGTACGCGTTCGATTGCCAGGCCGCTCGCCACGCCCCAGCCTTAGCGGCCCCACCCCGCGAGGAGAGGAGTCGGCATGACCCGTTGCACCGGACCGAGACCGTGCGCCGTCGGCACCGGCGCGACCCTCCTCCTTCTCGCCGCGACGGCCTGCGCCGCGCCCGGTGACGCCGCCGAGGACGTCGACGTCCCTCAGGCACGGGCAGAGGCCGACCACTTCGTGCCCTCCACGCCCGAGAACGTCAGCTGGGGGTGGTTCCCCATCGACAAGGAGCCGGTGCTGAGGATCCAGCCCGGCGAAACGGTGCGGATCAACACGCTCACCCACGCCGGCGCTACGCAGAGCCAGGAGCCGGTCGCCTACCTCACCGGACTCGGCATCCCCCGCGACCAGATCCCCCAGGACGTTCTCGACTTCTGGGCGTCGAGAGACGCCCGGCCGAGAGAGGGCCGGAGCGGTCACGTCATCACCGGACCGGTCTACGTCGAAGGCGCCGAGCCCGGTGACATGCTGGAGATCCGGATCCTCGACATCGAGACCCGGGTGCCGTGGGGCATCAACAACACGAGCGCGCGCGGCGGCGTCTTCTCGACCAGCTATCCGGGGTACCGGGACGGCGACCCGGCCCTCGACGTCGACACGCCGCGCCACGTCATCCGGACCGGCATGTCCGGAGGACGTGAGGTCGCGTTCTTCTCGGACGAC
>CALJLC010000118.1 GCA_937982605.1 uncultured Gemmatimonadales bacterium
GATGAGGCGGCGGTAGACCGTGGGCACGGCCATGTAGAGGGTCAGCTCCCCGCGGGCCAGCCGCTCCCAGACGTCGACCGCGTGGAAGCGCGGCAGCACCTCGCAGGTTGCGCCGTTCCACAGCGCGCTCGCCAGGACGTTGACGATCCCGTGCACGTGGTGCAGCGGCAGGTGGAGCAGGATGTGGTCGTCGGCGCTCCAGCCCCACGCCTCGGAGAGGGACTCCACCTGCGCCCGCACGTTGGCGTGCGTGAGCACGACGCCCTTCGGACGGCCCGTCGTGCCCGACGTGTAGAGCATGAGCGCGCCACGGCGCTCGTCGACGTCGGGCAGCACGCCCACCGGTCCGGTCCGGAGCAGCGCCGGCGTCTGCAGGAGCGGAATCGATCTCCGGGCAGCGGCACTCCGTATCCGATCCGCCAGCGTCGGGTGGACGACGACGGCCTCCGGCCGAGCGTCGTCGAGGACGTAGGCGAGCTCCGCCTCGGGGTGCGACGTCGCGAGGGGCACGCCCAGCCCGCCGGCGCGCCACACCGCCCACTGCACCGCGGTGTACGCCCAGCCGGGCGGGACGAGCATGCAGACCCGGGCCCGCTCCAGATCGTCCCGTCCGGCCAGCAGGCGTGCCGCGCCGGCTCCGGACGCTTCGAGGAGATCGGCGTAGCTGAAGACGCCCTCGGGGGCGACCAGGGCCGTGCGCGCGCCATGCGCCTCGGCCCGGCTGACGAGTTCGAGGCTCACCGCGGTCGGCGTCTCCATGTCGTGATTGGCCCGGCACTTGCACCCCCGCCCGGCCCGGGCGCCCGTAACTGAGGGGTGGCCCCGGTGCCCCGCAAGCGCCCGGCTCTTGTCGGCGACCGGGGCGGGGGGTAGGGTCGTGCCACATCCCACGCACAACCGTTCAGGCCCGATGAAGCAGCCGCACTTCCTGCACGTGCGCGAGCACCTCGAGCGCGTGCGCGACGGGTACTCGTACATCCCGGACCCCGAGTCCGTATACCTCGGGAAGGTGGAGGCCGACCACTTCTGGGAGCTGGTGGGGCTACGCCTCCAGGGGTGCCCGATCGTGGTGCTCGCGGCGCTCCGTTTCGAGCGCGCCGAGCGGGCCGGGATTCCCGACGCCCGGGAGTCTCTCGCGGCGTACCTCTCCGCCACGCCCGACCCCGAGGCCGGGGACAAGGGACGCCTCACGGCGCTCCTCCCGCACAAGGATCAGGACATCCCTTCCTTCCTGAGCGGCCTTCGCGGCGGTCGCGAGTACACGCCGGTCAGCATCGACCGGCTGCGGGTCGAGGTCGCCTTCGACTTCCGGGCGGACAACCCGTCGGCCGTGCGCGACCTCAAGGAGGCGGCCTCCCCGCTGCGCAAGCACTACTACCGAACCGTGAGCGGCCACGTCTTCCGTGGTGAGTCGCACGTCATCGACCCGTCGTTCACCTCGCCGCTTCCGCGCTTCCTGGCGGTGCGCTCCCCCGAGCAGATCCTGCCCAAGGGGATCATCCGGCTGCCCACCGTCTTCGTGGCGCACCGCTTCACCGCGCTCCAGGTCGACGTGACCGAGGAGTCGGCGCGGCTGGCGGTCCGCAACTGGATCCCGTTCCTGTCGGGGACCGCGTCTCGGGAAGGGCTCATCCCGGTCGGCTAGGCCGGTCCGGCCGCTGATGGGAGAGAGCCGCGCGAGCGCCGCGATCTCGATCGTCGTCCCCTCGTACAACCACGAGCGCTTCCTCGCCGACGCCGTCGGGTCGGTCCGGGCGCAGACGCTTCCAGCCGACGAGCTCGTGGTGGTCGACGACGGGTCGACCGACGGCTCGGTGGCGCTCCTGGACCGTCTCCGCTTCGAGGGGATGCGGATCGAGGCGCGCGACAACCGGGGGGCGCACGATGCGCTCAACCGCGCCATCGAGGCGAGTCGGGGCGAGTGGATCGCCATCCTCAACTCCGACGACGTCATGGAGCCCGGGCGGATCGAGGAGGCGTGGGGCATCGCGTCCGCGACCGGCGCCGCGATGGTCGTCGGGAGCGTCACGCCGATCGGCGAGGACGGGGGGCCGGCGCCGGCCGGCCACGACATCACCCGCTGGCTCGCCGAGGTGACCGGGCTGGCCGAGCGCGGCTTCTCCCTCGACGAGGCCCTGCGGACGCACAACGTGGCGGTCACCACCTCGAACTTCTTCCTGCACCGTTCGCTCTGGCGGGCGCTGGGCGGATTCCGGGCGTGGCGCTGGGTCCACGACTACGACTTCCTCCTCCGCGCGACGATGCGGTTCCCCGGCCGCATCGTCTGGGAGCCGTCACACCACGCCGTCCGCTACCGGGTGCACGGGGCCAACACGATCTCGGAGTCGCACGACCGGGCGCTCGACGAGCGCGCCCGGATGCTCGGTGACGTCCGCTCGCTTCGCGCCCGGGTGGGGGCGGCGCTCGACTCGTCGGCCCGGAGGGAGGTCGTCCGGGCCGTCGGGCGCACCGGAGCGCTGGCCCCGGTGCGGGTGGGGTCCGGACCCGCCGGCGACGCCGCGGCCCCCGGGGTCGGCGCGACGGCCGTCGACGGGGCGGGTGCACGCCTCCGCGTCGGGCTCGTTGCCCGGTCGCTCGGCACCGGAGGCCTCGAGGAGGTGGTGGCGCTGCTCGCCCAGGCGTTGCCCGCCTCGGGCGTGGAGGCACGCGTCTACTGCACGGAGAGAGGCGGGCCGGTAGCGGACCGCCTGGCCCGGAGCGGCGTCGCGGTGGCCGTCGGCGACGGACGCGCCCGGAGCTGCGCGAGCTGGGCGGAGAGCGCCGGCGTCGACGTCGTGTCGACCCACTTCGTTCCGTTGGACGTCACGCGGAGCCTCGTGCGCGCCGGGGTCCCGGTGGTGGACACCGTGCACAACACGTACGCGTGGCTTTCCGAGGCGCAGTGGGCGGAGGAGCGGGAGCGGGGTGCGGCAGTGCAGGGGGTCGTGGCGGTGAGCCGGACCGCCGGTGACTACTGGTCGAGCCGGGCCGGACGGGAGGTGGACGCGATCGTGCCCAACGGGGTCCACCCGGGTCGGGTGGCGCGGGTCCCGCGCTCCTTCGCCCGTGGGATCCTCGGCGTACCCCCCGACGACCCGCTCGCGGTGACGGTGGGGCGACTGACCCGGCAGAAGAACCCCGACGGGCTGCTTCGCGCCTTCGCCGCCGTGCTCGACTCCGTGCCGCACGCCCGTCTCCTGCTGGTCGGGCCCGACGACGTGACCGTTCCGATGTCGGAGCTCTCGGCGAGGCACCGCGCGCTGTTCGAGGGAGGGCGGGTGCGAACGCTCGGCGCCCGTACGGACGTCGGCGTCGTCCTCTCCGCCGCCGACGTCTTCGTCTCGAGCTCCTTCTACGAGGGGTGGAGCGTCGCGGCGTCGGAGGCGGCGTGGCTGGGCCTCCCGATGGTGCTCACCGACGCGGGAGCCGCGACGACGCTGGTCGGCGAGCGCGGCGAGCGGGGATTCGTCGTGCCCAACCCGCTCGGGGATCCCCTCGCGGTCGACGACGCCTCGATCGAGCGCGCGCTCGAGGCGGCGACACGGGGCGGCCCGGAGGAGACCGCCGCCACGAGTGAGCGGGCACTCGCCCGGGCGCTGGTCTCGGTGCTCGGAGAGCCGGGTTCCTGGGCCGCGCGCGCCTCCGCCACGGCGGGATGGGCCCGGGCCGCGCTCTCACCCTCCGCCATGGCGGGCCGCTACGCCACCGTGCTGCGGGGCGCCGCCGACGGGAGCTGGCCGGCGCGGGCTACCTCCGGCGCGTCTCGCGAATAGGCCGAGGCCTCGGGCGGCCGTCTACCACCAGCCGACCCGCTCCAGGAGCCGGCGCCGTCGCTTCATGCGCCGCAGGCTCTCCGCTTCGGCGCGCCACGCCTCCTCTCCGCTCCCGGGCACGCCCGCGGCGGCGCGCCGGGCCCGCATCCCGTCGAGCAGCTCCTCGAGAAGCGCCTCGGAGGGCGGCCAGATGAAGTGGAGCAGCGGCTTGGCGGGATCGGCCAGGTCGATGGCGTCGAATTCCTGAGGCCAGTACATGGTGTTCGGAAAGGGGAGAGGCTTCAGCCCGAGGCGACCGCCGACCACCCCGATGGCGATCTCGTCCCCGAGCCAGCGGCCGAGCAGGATCGACCACCGGAGTCGACGCCGGAGCTCGTCCTCGTGGCACGCCCGGAACGCCTCCATCACCTCGAGCGCGGGCTCCTTCCGGAAGGCGAAGATGCCGCTGTTCGTCTTGAGGTATCGGTCGAGACCGAAGCGCTCCATCAGCCATCGCGTGGAGAAGCCGTGATGGTTGTGGTCCTCGTCGCGCCCGAGCTGGGAGCCGAGGAAGGCCAGATCCGCCTGCTCGAGCGAACCGAAGAGCGGGTCGAGCGGTCCGAGCACGATGCAGTCGGCGTCGAGGAAGACCGTCTCGCCGAAGGGGGTCGCCTCGGCCACGCCGTACTTCCGCGTGCGCCCACCCAGAAAGCGCTCGGGGAGGCGCGTCACGGCGTCGAAGACGCGGCCGTACCGTTCGCGCGCGGGGGATTCCAGAGCCTCGTCGCATGCGATCGCGATCGGGAGCTCGGTGTGCTGGCGAAGCGAGAGCGCCATGTCGACGGCCATCTCGAGGAAGGCCGGCCGACCGGTGGCCAGCGTCAGGTATCCTCGGGGCTCGAGCGGCGGGGACACCGGGGGCTCAGGCGGTGCGCGCCACCACCTGCTGCTGGATCGTCAGCCCCATGCAGACGGCCCAGAAGACCATGGCCAGCGACCAGAGCGGCTCGCCCGCCCGCACCAGGAGGTTCGCGCTCCAGACGGAATACGCCATCACGGCGATCTCGAGGAAGAACGTCCAGTGCAGCGGGCTGGCGTACGCCCGGTCGGCGCCGAGGGATGCGAGCGAGGCGTCGTCGTGTCCCGCCGCGAGCTTCGGCGTGCGGACGAACTCGCCTCCGCGGACGAAGAGCCCCTGGAGCTGTCCCACCGTGTTGTTCACCATGAGCCCGGTGCCCACGCACAGCCCGGCCACGACCTCGCGGATCGCCGACGGCCCGAGCCGGTCGTCGCGCTCCCGGATCGTGACGACCAGGCTCAGGGCCGCCGCGACGATGCTCAGGGACATGAGGCCCTGCATGACCCAGAAGAGCCGGCGGTCCATCATGAGAACCGCCCACGGCCAGAGCAGGAGGCTCAGGAAGAGGACCGGGTGGATCGCGTAGCCGGCCAGCATGAACGCTTCGTCCCACCGGCTCTCGACCAGGTCGCCAGCGCGCATGACGCGGCTCATGAGCTTGCGCAGGCACTGCGCGCTGCCCTTGGCCCAGCGGCGCTGCTGGAGCTTGAAGGCCCGCATGTGCCCCGGCAGCTCGTTGAGGACCTTCACGTCGGGAAGGTAGTGTCCCTTCCACCCGGCCAGCGCGCACCGGTAGCTCAGGTCGAGGTCTTCGGTGAGCGTGTCGGACGTCCAGCCGCCGGCGTCGTCGATTGCAGTGCGCCGCCAGATGCCCCCGGAGCCGTTGAAGGTCGTGACGTTGCCCAGGAACGCCCGCACGGGCTTCTGCACGCGAAAGTGGCGATCGAGCAGGAGCGCGAGCGTCGCCGGGAGCCAGCCCCGCGTCGCCTCCGTCCCCCACGCCCACCGCGCCTGCACGAACGCGACGCCGGGGTCGTCGAAGGCGCGCTCCTCGACGAGCAGGCGTCGGAGGAAGTGAGGCTCCGGCGCGAAGTCCGCGTCGAAGACCGCCACGAACTCCGCGTCGGTGCGCTGGAGTCCCTCGGCCAGGGCCCCCGCCTTGTAGCCGGTCCGGTGATCGCGGTGGATGAGCTCGATGTCGACGCCCTCGGCGCGGAGCTCATCGACGACGCGCGTCGCGATCGCCGTGGTCTCGTCGTTGGAGTCGTCGAGCACCTGGACGTCGAAGCGGTCGCGCGGGTACTCCTGCCCCGCCGCCGCGCGGATGATCCGGTCGGCGGCGGTCCGCTCGTTGTAGAGCGGAAGCTGGATCGTCACCCGGGGCGCCATGGCCAGGTCGGAGGCGGTCGAGGCTTCGTCCCGGCCCGCCATCACGGGCCGGCTCGCCCAGGACGCGCGGATCACGCCCCGGTTGCGCAGGAAGCGCCGCAACATCCTCAGCTCGATGAGCCCGAAAGCGGCCCCGAAGAGCGCGGCGAGACCGTATAGCGTTGTAACGATCAGGGGCATGTACGGGGGTCGAGGCGGGCGGGGCGCAACACGGGCCGCCCGGAACTGTACGTAATTGGTCCTGCTCGCGGCACCCCCGGCTTCGCCGGGGCCGGCGGCGTCGAACCCTCGCGGTGGCGGCGCCGTCGCCGGCCGTGTACGCTCGCGCCCGAACAGCGTCGGCTCCGCCGACCCGGTCACGCCCTGGAGGCCCCATACCACGCTCCCTCACCCGCATGCTCGTCGCGACCTCGGCGTCCGTGGCGGTGGCCGCGGCGCCGGCCGCCGCACAGGCCCCCGGTGCGGTCGGGGACGCGGCGCGCTGTGAGCACGGGGTGATCACCTCCATCGCGCTGGACCGGCGCTCGGTGTTCGACCCCGAGTCGACCGACGTCGGCGCGCTCTCCTGGACGTACCGGACGCTCAACGCGCTCCACGTCACGACGGCGTCCGGCTTCATCCGGCGCGAGCTCCTCTTCGAGGAGGGTGACTGCTACGACCCGTTCCTCGTGGCGGAGTCGGAGCGACTCCTCGACCGGTATCCCTTCCTCTCCGGAGCGGAGATCACCTCCGAGGACGACGGCTCGGGCGGCCGGATGCTCGTCGTCCAGACCCGCGACGAGTGGTCGACCAAGCTCGACATGGGCGTCACGTACGACGCCAGCCTGAATCTTGAGCGGCTCGAGCTCTCGGAGGAGAACTTCCTCGGGCGCGGGATCTTCGCCGAGTTCCAGCACCATCAGCGGCGTGAGACGAAGGCGCAGTCGTTCGCGCTCGCCACGCCGCGCCTCTTCGGACGCGCCGACGCGCGCATCCAGGTCGGCCGCGACCGCCCGGGGCGCTTCTTCAACGAGTACGTCCGCTACCCGTTCATCGGAGAGACCGGGCGCTATTCGCTGCGGCAGGGCTACAGTCGCGGCACGACGTACTTCGCGTACGGCACGGACGAGTCCCGGGCCTTCAGTCAGGTGCTCGTGCCCCAGTACCGGGAGGTCGTCGAGCTCTCCGCGGCGCAGCGATTCGGGAGTCCGGGCCGCTCGTGGATCGCGGGCATCACGGTCGCGCGGGACATCATCCGCTACCCGGCGGGAGCGGGGGTGGCGTTCGGCGTGGACTTCGACGACCTGCAGCCCTTCCCGGGCCCGCTGCCGGCGGAGGTCGCCGCTCAGCTCTCGGAGTCCGGGGCCACGCGCGTGTCTCTGCACCTCGGAACGCGTCGCTTCCGATACGAGGAGATGGAGGGCATCGACGGGCTCCGCGACCGTCTCCTCGTGGGTGTCGGCTTCTTCGGGGGTGTTTCGCTGGGGCGCGGCTTCGCCCTGCTCCTCCCGGACGGCGTGCCCGGGGTGGACGACGCCTTCGGCCGGGCCCACGCCACCTTCGGCGCGCCGGTCGGCTCGTCGCTCCTGCACGGGGTCTTCACGATCGAGTCTCGACGCGATCGTGAACGGTGGCAGGACGTACTCTTCGACGGGGACCTCGTGGCGTGGCTCCGCAACGACGACCTGCGCAGCCATACGCTCTTCCTGCGCGCGTCGGTGGCGGGAGGGTGGCGCATGACGACGCCGTTCCAGATGGGCCTCGGCGGCCGCGAGGGGATCCGGGCGCTCCCGGAGGATCGCTTCCCGGGAGGCCGGATGACCCGGTTCGTCATCGAGGACCGGATCCTCTTTCCGTGGCCTCGCGTCGGGACCGCCGACCTCGGGATGACCGTCTTCGCCGACATCGGCCGCATCTGGCCCGGCGACGTGCCCTACGGAGTGGACTCGGGCTGGCAGTCCGGGGTCGGCATGGGCCTGCGCATCGGGCTCCCGTCACGCACGCGGAGCGTGTTCCGACTGGACGCCGCGGTGCCGGTCGGTTCGGTCGGCGGCGACCCGGTGTTCCGCTTCACCGTCGAGGTGAACCGGCTCCGGACGGGCTTCTTCACCCCCGACGTCCAGCGCAGCCGCCGCTACGATCTCGGCGCCGATCACTTCTGAGGGGCGACGTCCGCGGGGCGACCCGGATCCGGTGTGCGTTGCGCACCCCGGGCAGCCGAGTGCGCGGTGACCCGGCCTACCGACGGAAGCGGAAGAGGACCAGCGCGCCGATGAGCGCGAAGCCGAGCGCCGCCTTCATGATCGCGTCCTTGTCCCATGCGCCTTCGGGAATGTGACGCTCCCGGATCGCCTGATCCTGGTGGATCGAGCAGAACGACCCCTCGCTCGCTTCCCGCTTGCAGCGGTCACCCTTCTTCGTCTTGCCTTCGCACTGAGCCACGGGGCACCTCCTGCGCGGCGTCTCTCGTCGGTATGGCGGCCCTCGTCCTGTACTACGATTCGACGGCCCAATCGGTTCACCGGTTGCGGCTCCGTGCGCCGAGCGCGTCCACGATCTCCGCGTGGAGCGCGTCCGCCACCCGCTTCCAGTCCCGGGTCGAGGCCGCCTCCCGGCGGTACGCCACGCGGTGGGGATCGTCCCGCGAGGCGAGGGCGCGGCGCACGGACCCCGCCAGGTCTCCGCGGTCGAGCGGCTCGAAGAGGTCCGGCCGCTCGCGGACCAGTCCGGTTGGCGTGGCGAGCACGGGCCGCCCGAAGGCGAGATACTCCCACACCTTCAGCGGGTCCACCGCGTCGGTCATCTCGTTGACCACGAACGGGTAGAGCGCCACGTCGAAGTGGGCGAGGAAGCGGGGCATCTCCTCGATGGGCCGCTTCCCGACCCAGAGGATCGAGGAGCGCCGCAGCGCGGGAGGGACCTTCGGCGCCATCCCCTCCGTTCCGCCCACGACGACGACCTGGACCTCCGGCAGCTCCGCCAGCTCGCCGAGCAGCGCCCAGTCGATCCACCCGTCCAGATTCCCGTAGAAGCCGAGGATCGGCCGGTCGACTCCGACCAGCTCCGCCGGGCGTTCGTGCCGCACGCTCGGGTCGAAGAGCTCCAGGTCCACGCCGTTGTACGACGTCGACACGCGCGTGGCTCCGAGGGCGTCGGCGTAGCGGCTCTCGAGATAGGTCGTGATCGACGGGTGAGTAGTGCGGACCAGATCGGCCCGGGCGAGCGCGCGCGGGAGCTTCCGCTTCCACCCGGCGAACTCCGCCTCGGGGAGATCCATGAGCTCGAAGGCGAGCAGGTCGGGGCGCAGCCAGGGGCGCCAGAGGTAGTCGAGCTTCTCCGGGATGGAGAACCAGTAGACCAGGGGGCCGACGCGGTAGCGCGGGCGGAAGGCGTGCCGGGTCACGATCAACCGGCCGTCCTCCAGGCGCTCCTCTTCGATCGTCCAGTCGTTGAAGAGGCAACGCACGGGATGGCGCCGCGCCAGCTGCGTCAGCACGTGGTGCGGGCGCTGGTGGTTCGACCAGAGCATCGTCGGCGGGTAGACGATCGTGTACTCGGGGTCGGGCCGGGGCACGGTCCTCCGGGAATCGGCGGGGCGGCGTCGAGGCGGGGCACAACGTAGGGACGGGGGCAAACTAAAGCATTAGTTGACAGCCGGGGCGTCCCGCCGTAGAGTCAACTAAATCTTTAGGAGGACGGGATGGAGATCCGCTTCACGGCACGGGAGCTCGACGTCATGTCGGTGTTGTGGGACCGGGGTCCGTCGACGGTCGCCGAGGTCCGGCGGGCGCTCGACGACGACCTGGCCTACAACACGGTCCTGACGGTGCTCCGGATTCTGGAGGAGAAAGGGCACGTCACGCACGAGGAGGAGGGTCGGGCGCACCGCTACCTCCCCCTCGTCGAGCGTGAGCAGGCCGGGGAGTCGGCGCTCCGCCGCCTCACCCGCCGGCTCTTCTCCGGCTCCCCCGAGCTCCTGCTGACACGGCTGGTGGAAGGCGAGGAGCTCAGCGGGGAGGAGGTCCGCCGCATGCGGGACCTCCTGGCGAAGCGGCTCGAGGAGATGGAGGACGACGCATGACGACGACGGTGACGTACCTGCTGGTGGTGTCGGCGATCGGCGGGGTGGCGGCGTGGATCGCCGAGACGGGACTGCGGCGGGCCGGCGTCTCGACGCGGTGGGTCTGGCTGTCCGCGATGCTCCTCGGCCCGACGCTGCTCGCCGCGGGAGCCCTCGTGCCCGAGACGTCGCCGGCGCGGATCGTCGGGGGCGCCGTGGGTCCGGTGATCGAGCTGCCGGCCTTCGAAGTCGCACCCCCGCGACCCGGGACGCTGGAGCTCGACGACGTCCTTCTCTGGAGCTGGCTCGCGATCTCCGCGGTCATGATCGCCGTCGTCGTCGTGACGCGGGCGCGGCTGCAGCGCGAGCGTCGGCGCTGGCACGCGACGGAGCTCGACGGCCGTCGCGTCTGGCTCTCCCCGGACCGGGGGCCGGCCGTGGCCGGCGTCCTCCGGCCCTGGATCGTGCTGCCCGGCTGGTTCGAGGAGCTGACCGAGGGGCAGCGGGCGCTCGTCCTCCTTCACGAGGAGGAGCACGTGCGCGGAGGGGACACCCTCCTCCTGCCCGTGGCCGTCGCGCTCGTCTGCTTCACCCCCTGGAACCCCATCACCTGGCTCCACTTCCGCCGACTGCGGGCGGCGATCGAGGTCGACTGCGACCGTCGGGTCCTGCGCCGTCGACCCGACCCCGCCCGGTACGGAGACAGCCTCATCGCCGTCGCGGCCCGAGCGTCCGGGCGCTCGCTCGGACTCGCGGCCTTCACCGAACGCCCCGGAACCCTCGAACGGAGGATCATCGCCATGACGCATCGACGTACGCCCTGGAGCTCCCTGCGGGCCGCACTTCTGACGCTCCTCGCCGTGGCCGTCGGAGTCCAGGCGTGCAGCGTCGAGGGCCCGGTCACGATCGACGAGCGCGGGCTGCAGACGGCCGAAGTCGAACCAATCGCGCCGAGCGATCCGGACCTCCCGGCGGTGGATCTGGACGCGGAGCCCGACCTCCCGCCGCCCCCGCCCGAGGTGCGCCCGATCGAGGAGCTCCGGGCCGAGCCGACGTTCACGCCCTTCACGATCGCCCCGAGCATCACGAACCGCGACGACGTGGTCCGTGCGATGACGGAGTCGTATCCGCCCCTGCTGCGAGACGCGGGCATCGGGGGCACGGTTCGGGTCTTCTTCTTCATCAACGGGGAGGGACTCGTGGAGCAGGTGCGCCTGGACCAGAGCTCCGGGCACCCGGCGCTCGACGAGGCCGCGCTCAACGTGGCGGGCGTCTACGAGTTCTCGCCGGCGCGGAACGGAGACGATCCCGTCCCGGTGTGGGTCTCCTTCCCGATCACCTTCCAGGTGCGCTGAGCCGCGCCCCGGGCGCACCCGCCGGGCCCCGGCGCCCCTCGTCGACGCGGGCGCCGGACGGTGATCCGGCGACAGGCCGCGCCGCCCCCCGGGTGGCGCGGCCGTTGCACACCCCTACGTTGGCCCATGCCCTACATCGAGCAGATCCCGGTCGAGCGGGCGACGGGCCTCCTGAGGCGGCTCTACGACCAGGCGCTGGAGCGCGCCGGGCGCATCTGGCACATCGTGCACGTGATGAGCCAGAACCCCCGTGCCATGGACACCTCGCTCGGCTTCTACCGGGCGCTCATGTTCGGGCCCTCGCCGCTCTCCCGCTGGCAGCGGGAGATGCTCGCGGTGGTGACGTCGAAGGCGGCGGACTGCTTCTACTGAACGCAGGCGCACGCGCATGACCTCCGGGCCGAGGTCGAGTCCCTCTTCGCGGCCGAGGCCGACCGGGACGCCTTCGTGCACGCGATCGCCCGCGACTGGCGGACCGCCGGGCTGCCCGAGGCCGACCGGGCGCTGTGCGCGTTCGCGGAGAAGCTCACGCTGCGGCAGCACGAGTGCGGAGCGGACGACGTCGAGGCACTGCGGGCGGTCGGCTTCGACGACCGCGCGATCCACGACGCCACGCAGGTGATCGCCTACTTCAACTACATCACGCGCGTGGCGGACGGGCTGGGGGTGGAGCCGGAGGACTTCATCGAGCCCTGGGGCGTCGACGGAGTCTGAGCAGGCCGCGCTCGGGCGGCCCGGCAGAGCGCGCCGCGACCCCATGCGGCACGTCCCGTCGGGGGGTGGCCGGGGGGTGTATATTGCGGCGTCCTCCGTCCCCGGCCGCACCGCTCGCATGGAAACCAGGCGCCCGACGATCCCCGCGGCCGAGGAGATCCTCGGTCGGTACTTCCCCGTCCTCGATCACGGCTTCGTGGCACTGGTCGACTACATGGGCTCCGACGAGGACGTCGAGCGGGCGGCCCGGGTGAGCTACGGCTTCGGCACCCGGAAGGTCTCTCAGACGCGCGGGTTGGTCCGATATCTCCGCCGCCACCGACACACGACGCCGTCGGAGATGGTCGAGTTCAAGTTCCACTGCGCCATGCCGATGTTCGTGGC
>CALJLC010000119.1 GCA_937982605.1 uncultured Gemmatimonadales bacterium
TCGAGTGGACGCTGAAGCCGAGGTTGCTTAAGGCCTCCGTATCTCCCGCGTCGAGCGTGTGGTGTTACTCGGCCAGCGTCGCGTAGAGGCCGCTGCGCGTGCCGAAGAGCACCTCGTCGACCTCGGCGAGCCGGAGCGCGGAGACCGGCTGCACGTCGGGGCTCGCGAGCATCTTCTTGCGCACCGACTTGCGGGCCTGCGTGACGGCGGAGCTGGCCAGTCCGAGCCAGAGCGACCCCCACGTCATGTGCGAGAAGGGGTGCATGCTCTGCGCGAGGATGTCCGCGAACGGATCCGGCAGGATCTGGTCCACGTGGCCCGAGCCGCGGAGGACGAAGCCCAGGCTGCACGTGCCGCGGAAGCCGAGCGTATCCCAGCCCGCGATCTGCTCGAGCTCGTACTGGTCACGCTCGAGCACGACGTGCACCTGATCGCTGCTCTTCGCGTCGGGCCCGCGCCGGCAGGTCACGAGGATCGCGTCGGCCTCGAGGCCGTACGAGATGACCGGCGCCTTCTTCTCGAGGGTGAAGCGGTCGCCGTCGGCCTCGACGCAGCAGATGCTCGAGCGCAGATCCCCGCCGACGCCCACCTCCGTCGTGGCCGACGCCAGCACGAGCTGCTCGTCGACGAGTCGGCGGAGGTAGTTGCGGAAGTACTCGGACGACTGGCCGTGGTGGAGGATGCACGCCACCTGGATCTGGTGCATCGCATAGACCATCGCCGTCGATGCGCAGTAGATGCCGAGCACCTCGCAGACGCGGGAGATCTCCGTCATGGAGAGGCCCATGCCCCCGAACTCGGGGGTCACGTAGGCGCTGAGGAGCTGCTCGGCGGCCAGCGCGTCGAACGCCTCCCGCGGGAAGCGCGCCTCGCGGTCGACCTCGTCCGCGGCGGGCGCGATGACGTCCTTGCCGATCTCGTGGACCTTCTGGAGGATCTCGTCGAAGTCGACGCGGAGGTTCGATAGGGTTGCGGTTTCCATCTGACTCGGGGTGGGGGGCGTCAGCCGACGAGGTCCTCGACGGCCTCGGCGAGGGCGTCGATGCTCTGGAAGGTGCGACGGCTCAGGAGCTCGTCGGGGAACTCCACGTCGAAGTGGTCCTCGATGGCCAGAAGGAGGTTCACCGTGATGAGCGAGGTCAGGCCGGCGTCGTACAGGTCGGCGTCGTTCGACAGCTCGGTCACGTCCTTCGAGAGGCGGCCGTGCGAGGTGAGAATATTTCGAATCTGGTCGTGGTACATGCGTGGGTCCGCCGTGAAGCGGTGGGGTTTTCAATGGCGGCGCAGCGCGCCGAAAGTGCTACGATATGCAATATAGGGAAGGCCCGGTCGGCAGTCCTACTGGAAATCTGAGGGCCTTCCGGCCGTCGGCGTTGTTGTAGAGCCTCGCTCGGCCGGATTACCTTCGCGGTAGCGGTCACGAACCGACTCTCCCCCCAATTCCCAGTCAGGGTGCGCCGTAATGACGTCCGAAGCCGGAATGACGGAAGCCGATATCACCTCCGAGGTTACGGCCTTCCTCGAACGGAGCTATCCAGACGGCTCGCTCAAGATCGCCGCGGACCTCCGACTGCTCGAGGAAGGTGTGATCGACTCTCTCGGCCTCCTCGAGCTCGTTTCCTTTCTCGAGGCTCATTTCGGGATCTTCGTGGACGACCACGAGGTCGATCTCGACCACTTCGGCACGGTGCAGGACATCGCCGCGTTCGTGAACACCAAGCTCGACCGGTAACCCCGAGGCCCGTCCGGCGGCCCCGACCCGGCGGGGATCAGAAGTAGGACTGCAGCTCACCCCTCCGCCTGATGTCCACGGTGGCGCAGTGGAAGCTCCCTCCGAACCGGTAGTTGGCCCGGAACGGGCACGGGATCGGCTCGAAGCCCCACTCGCGCAGCGCCTTGATCATGGGCTCTTCGTTCTTCTCGACGATCACCCGCTTCTCGTCGAGGTTGAGCATGTTCATCGAAAGCCACCGGAAGGAGTGGTACCAGGGGTGGCTCTCCGGGAGCGTCGAGCGGGGTGCTTCCAGGATCTCCCAACCGCTGTTCTTGATGACCTCCGGCAGCTCCCGGATCGGTCGGTCGGGATTCGCCAGGAACTTGCCGGGGGCGAGCGGGACGAACGTCGCGTCGATGTGAATGGCCCGATAGTCGTCGAACTCGACGCGATGCACGCGGTAGTCGTCTCCGAGGTGCCGGGCCAGCCACTCGATGCCGTAGTCGTTGGTCACGTGACTGCGCTGCACGAAGATGTCGCGCCCGCAGCGGGTGACGTCGGCCGCGTCGAAGATCGGCTCGAACTCGGTGGTGACGTACGTCTCGCCGCGAGTCCAGTTCGCATCGAACGACTGCGTCGAGAGCTGGGGCTTGGGCGCCGTGGTCCAGCGCGCACCGGCGCGGAAGTACTCCTTGACCAGGCTCCGGTAGGCCAGAAACTCGAAGTACCGGCTGCGCCAGCACATGGGCGCCTCGAGGATCTCGTCTCCGAAGACGATGAGCACGTCTCGGGGGTTGGCCTGGCAGTTCCCGCCCGGACTCACCCATTCGGGCGACCCGTGCGGACGGGCATGGTTCAGGGGGTCCGGTCGTCGGACGCGGACGCCCTCCGACTCGAGGATGTGGACGAACTCGCTCAACTCCTTGCGAGCGAGTGCCTTGTGCACCTCGGCCACGGGCTGGCCCGCGTGCATCATGTGGTACTTCCGCGATCGCTCGAGATGCTCGACGGCGGTGACCGCCTCGAGTCCGACCTCCCACGTGAGGTCGGCGGCTCCGTCGAGGATCCCGACGATGACCTCCTCGAGCGGATCCCACTCGTTGTGGGAGTTCACGACCGCGTTGGTGGACGGTGTTTCTTCGCTGGCTTCCGGCATTCTCCGTGCTCTCGGATGGGGGGGCGGACTGGTGGGAGTGGGGTCAGACGAGGACCTCGACCACCGCGGGGTGGCTGAGGAAGCGCTGAGGGCTGGCGGACGCGCCGTACGCGCCCGAGTAGAGGACGGCGATCAGGTCGCCGGCGTCGGCGACGGCCATCTCCATGCGATCGGCCAGGAGATCGAGCGGCGTGCACAGGGGTCCGACCACGGAGGCCGTCTCCACGGCGCCGGGCTCCATGCGGGTGCCGACGACGACCGGATAATTCCGCCGGATCACCTGACCGAAGTTGCCCGATGCGGAGAGATGATGGTGGAGCCCGCCGTCGGTGACGAGGAACGGGTGGTCCCGGGACACCTTCCGGTCCAGGACGCGGCAGACGTACACGCCGGCCTCCGCCACGAGGTATCGGCCCAGCTCGAGCACGATGCGTGCGTCGTCGAAGTCGGAGCGCGACGCCTCGGCGATCTCGTTGAGGCCCGACACCGCGGTGTCGAGATCGAGCGGCTCGTCGCCGGGGAAGTAGGGGATCCCGAACCCACCGCCGAGGTTGAGCCAGCGGGGAGGTGTCGGGGCGTGCTCGGAGAGGCGTCGGACGAGCTCGTAGCTCTTGGCCTGGGCCTCCGCGAGCGACTCGAGCCTGAGGTTCTGGGAGCCGGCGAAGACATGGAAGCCCTCGAAGGTCAGCTCCCGTTCTCCGATGGCACGCAGGACTTCGGGCACGACTTCGGCGTCGAGACCGAACTGCTTCGGCCCGCCTCCCATCTTCATGCCGGAGCCCTTGAGCTCGAAGTCGGGGTTGACCCGGACCGCGACCCGGGCCGGAAGGCCCGTTCGCCCGGAAGCCTCCTCGAGCCGGTCGAGCTCCCGCAGGGACTCGACGTTGACGAGGATCCCCGCGGCCACGGCCTGCTCGAGCTCCCGGTCCGTCTTCCCCGGTCCCGCGAAGCTGATCTCGGCCGGATCGGCGCCGGCGTCGAGGGCGACGCGGAGCTCACCGCCCGACGCGACGTCGATCCCGTCGACCAGGCCGGTCATGTGGCAGACGAGCGCCGGCATGGGGTTCGCCTTCATGGCGTAGTGCAGGCTGATCCGGTCCGACAGCAGCGTGCGAAGGCGGGAAGCACGGCGGGTCAGGCGCTCCCGGTCGTAGGCGTAGAACGGCGTCTGCCCCACGCGCGCCGCGAGCCGGGTGAGCGGGATGCCTCCCACCGCGAGCTCTCCGTCCACGATCGGGAAGGGATCGAGCAGGGGTGCGTGCCCCCGAGCGGCTTCTCGACGTGTCACGCGACCACGCTCCCTTCCGGGGTCGCGGCGAAGTGCGACGCGATCGCCTTCCGGTCGATCTTGCCGTTCTGGTTCCTCGGCAGGTCCTCGTCCACCACCTCGATCCGGGTGGGCACCATGTACTTCGGCATGACCCGCCGACAGTGGGCCACGAGCTCGTCGATCTCGAGGCGGGTGTCGGCGCGGGGCTTCACGACCGCCCCGATGAGATGGCCCATGGTGGGGTGCGGGATCCCGAATGCGGCGCACTCGGCCACCAGACCGCTCGAATGGAGCACTTCCTCCACCTCGGTGGGGCTGACGCGGTATCCCGACGTCTTGAGCATCTCGTCCTTTCGGCTCACGAAGTACAGGAAGCCCTCTTCGTCGGTCTTCACGAGGTCGCCCGAGAACACGGCCAGCTCCTCGGGCACGATCCCCGCCGGCCGCGCTCCGGAGGCAGCGGGGAGCGCCTTGAAGCGCTCGGCGGTCAGCTCCGGTGCGTTCCAGTAGCCGAGCGCGACCAGGGCGCCCCGCTGCACCAGCTCTCCGGGCTCCCCGGGCTCGCACGGGCTACCGTCCTCCCGGAGGACCATGATCTCGGCATTGGGGATCGCCTTGCCGATGGATCCGGGACGCTCGTCGATCATCTCCGGGGGCAGGTAGGTGGCCCGGAAGGCTTCGGTGAGTCCGTACATGAGGAAGGGCTCGGCGTCCGGCAGGCACGCGCGCAGCCGCTCGATCAGAGAGCCGGGCATGCGGCCGCCCGTTGTCGCCCAGTACCGGACGTGGCGCGACGCGGACTCGGGCCACTCGACCTCGGTGAGCTGCGCCCACATCGGCGGAACGGCGGTGATTCCGGTGACGCCCTCCGACTCGACGGCCTTCACCACGTCCTTGGCCAGGAGGTAGTTCAGCAGCACGACCCGGCCCCCCGCGTGGAAGCCGGTCGAGAGCTGGGAGAGGCCGGCGTCGAACGACAGCGGGAGCGCGGCCAGGATGACGTCCTCGTGGTCGTTCCTCAGGTACTCCGCCACGCTCTTGGCCCCGGCGACAAGATTGCGGTGACTGAGCACGACCCCTTTCGGGTTCCCGGTGCTCCCGGACGTGTAGAGGATCGCGGCGGCGTCGGAGTCGATCGTGCCCGATCCGCGGAGGGGGGCATGGCTCGTGAGCTCCGCGAAGGCGTGGACCGGGGTGGTGCCCGCGCCCTCCTCGCCGGGCTCGGCGTCGACGAGCACGACGTGTCGCACGGCGGTGGAGGCGAGCACGCCGGCCAGCGCGGCGAAGCGGGCCCTCGACGTGACGAGGACGGCGACCTCACAGTCCCGGAGAATGTGGGCGACCTGTCCGGGCTTGAGGATCGGGTTCACCGGCACGAAGATCGCGTCCCCGTGACCGGCTCCGAACATCGAGATCACCGTCTCCGGCCGCTTGTCGAGGTAGACCGCGACCCGGTCGAACCGGCTCAGCCCCAGCGCGCGCAGCCCGGCGCCGAACCTCGTCGCGTGGTCGTCGACTTCCGCGTACGAGAGGGTCCGGTCCCCGCTCGTCACGGCGCCGGCATCGGGTCGAGCCTCCGCCGACGCCGAGAGGATGTGGTGGAACAGCCGTGTTTCTCTCAAGTTCTCAGGTGCCTGGTGACTGGAGTCCAGAGGGGGAGACCGATGGTCCGTAGGACTGAGGCGCGGGGTCACCGATGGATTCTCGGCCGCACCTGGGAAGCTCGTCTCCCAACAAGTTGTAGCTCGGCACCGGAACGATGCCAGCCCTACGAGGCGGCCGTTATCGAAGGGCTCCGTCCCGATCGGGTGCGGAGTGCTTGAGGCCCGCGCGGGCGAGCAGGCGGAGCGACTGGCCGAGGAGCTTCGTGGCCGCCGGCCCGGTCTCCTGGAATCCCACCCGGTCGAGACCTACCTGGCCGCCTTCGCGGAGACCGATCGACGGTTCGGCTACCGGGCCGTACCGGCGTCGGCAAGGGAGTCGGCGCGCGCGATCGAGGCGGGCCACGGGGAGGAGGCGCTCCACCAGTACAACCGCCTCGCCCTCTGCACCGCGGCGTCGCGCTTCGGGGAGCGCTGCCGGGACGGAGGGATCCCGGAGGAAGTCGAGGAGCTCACCCGGCCGTTCCTGACGGACGTCCTGGCCGCGGCGGAGTCCCGGTCCGGCGGGCGCTACCGGATGGAGGTCGATCGATTCGCCAAGGAGTTCGCCGTCGCACGGCTCAAGATGGTCGTCGGCGGACCGGAGCTGATCGACCTGAGGAGCGCGATACCGCGGAGAAGCCTCGTGCACCCGCCTCGAAGCCGGATTCCCGCCCGACTTCTCTTCGTGTTTCGGCGCGCGGGCGGACTCGCGCCCTTTCTGGAGAGCCACCTCGATCGGCGCCTCGTGCGCGCGTTCAGCCGGACCGGCTACGACGCGTTCTACCGTCGTCTCGCGCTGATCCTCGAGGCGCGGGCCGATCTGAGAGGGTACGTGGGGCCCGGTGCATGGTACTGCGACCCGGCGCTCGCCTCGATCAGCCCGGAGCTCGGCTACCTGGCCGAGGTCCCGGCGCAGAACGGGGCTGGGCTCTTCCCGGTACCGGCCACCGACGTGTCCACGCGCGATGCGCTCAGGCTCTCGCCCGCCCGTCTCGCGGCGTACGAGGCCGGGAAGTACGTGCCGCGACCCCACATGGTCGTGTGGCCTCGGGAGAGCCTGATCGCCTGGGCGGCCGACGGCCGGGCCGGGTGAGGCAGCGCCGGGGCCGCCGCTCACGACCGGGTGAGCCGCCGGCGGATGTATCGGAGCCCGGACATGACCCCGCTGAGCTCCGCCTCCAGCTCGATCTCGGAGTGCGACTCCCCGAGGATGAGACGCGGCAGGGCGAGTGCGTCGTCGGTGCCGTCGGCGAGTCCGAGCACGGTCGTCGTGGCCGAGACGACACCCGCCCGGCGCAGGCCCTCGTGCATGGCCGGATCGTGCACCCCCGACGGGTAGCAGAAGTGGCGGAAGCCGCCGGGGTTCCGGTCCAGGACCTCGGCCAGGTCCGCCCGGTTCATGACCACCTCCCGCTCCACCTCTTCCGCGGTGCGCTCGGGCAGCAGGTGATTGCGGGTATGGAGCTGGACGTCCAGGCCTTCCGCGAAGACCGCTCGCAGCTCCTCCGGAGACATGTAGTCGAACCGGCGACTGGTCCTGATCTCCCCCGGGTCGGCCCCGAGGTCCGCGGCGAGGGACTCCGCGGCCGCCAGTCGCTCTTCGATGGTGGAGTGCCCGGGCACCGGCTCCGTGCGGGCGAGGGCGTCGCCGTAGGACCGCGGATCCCCGCCGTACTCCTGGATGACGTAGCGGGCCATCACGTGCGGCACCGGATGTCCGGAGAGCAGCGTCCCCGAGTCCACGTAGAGCGTGGCGGGCATCCCTCTCGTCCGTAGCTCGGGCCACATGTCCACGAAGGTGGAGTACCAGCCGTCGTCGATCGTGATCACGACGGGGGCCGGCGGAAGGTCGTGCGCTCCGAACATCCCCTCGACGGCTTCGTCGAGGCTCACGACGGGGTAGCCGCCGGCGCGCACCACGTCGAGGTGCTCCCGGAAGCGAGCGGCGGTCATGAAGAGGGCGTCGCCGGGAAAGCGGCTGGACCCTCGCCACACACCGTGATAGCAGAGGATGCGCACCCGGTGTCGGGTGATCCGGCGCGCGAGCGCGAAGACTCCCAGGGCACGCAGCAGCCTCAGGAGTCCCAGTTTGAGGTGTCGGCGCATCAGGTAGGCGGGGGGGCGTACGAAGACACACTTCAAGCTTGTGAGCCTTCGCCCTCGCGGCGCAACCGAGAATGTTCCGTGCCCTCCACGCGGACCGGTGCGATACCTTTGAGCGTGATGGAGACCCTGAAGAGGAGTGCATCGGTTTTGAGCCTCAGCGTCGAGGCATTCTCGACCGACTCGGCGGCCGAGTGGGACGCTTTTGCCCGGTCGTGCCCGGGGTGGACCCCGTACCACACCCACGGGTGGCGCCAGGTGGTCGAATCCGTGCACGGACATCCGTGCGAGTACCTCGGCGCCCGTGACCAGGACGGCGCCCTCCGGGGAGTTCTCCCGCTCTGCCGAGTGAAGAGCCCGGTCTTCGGTCACTATCTCGTGTCGGTTCCGTTCGCCAACTACGGAGGTCCGCTCGGCAGCCCCGAAGCCGTGCGGGCCCTCGTGGCCCGGGCGGTCCAGCGCGCGGACGAGACCGGCGCCGACCTCCTCGAGCTCAGGTCGAGCCACGAGCTCCCGGTGGAGCTGGAGCCTTCCCACCGGAAGATCACGGTCCTCCTCGACCTCCCCGAAGGCGACCCGGAGCCCCTGTGGAAGGGCCTGAAGGCCAAGGTCCGGAGCCAGGTGCGCCGACCGATGAAGGAGGGCGTCGAGGTACGCTTCGGCGCCGACCAGCTCGACGCCTTCTACCGGGTGTTCTCGCGGCACATGCGGGACCTGGGGACGCCCGTCCAGCCGCCGGCCCTCTTTCGGAAGGCGCTCGACGTCTTCGACCGGGGGATCTGGTTCGGGGTCGCCTACCTCGGCGAGAGCCCGGTGGCGGCGGGGTGCGGGTTCCGCTGGGCGGACCGCTTCGAGCTCGTCTGGGCCTCTTCTCTGCGGGAGCACAGCCGCACGGCGCCGAACATGCTTCTCTACTGGCGCTTCATGGAGGAGTGCATCGGAGACGGCGCGGCGGTGTTCGACTTCGGCCGCTGCACACCGGGCGGAGGAACGCATCGTTTCAAGGGGCAGTGGGGAGGGCGAGACGAGGCGCTCTGGTGGTACCAGCACGGACCGAAGGCAGGAGGGGGCACGCCGTCCCCGGACTCCGGGCCCTTCGCGCTGGCCGTTCGGGCCTGGCAGCGGCTCCCGGTGCCGCTGGCCAACGCGATCGGCCCCCGGATCGTGAGGTACATCCCCTGATCGCGGCGACCCGTCGTCAGCTTCCCGTGTATTCCCCCGTCTCGTGGGCGGCCGTGCGCCGGGGAGTGCGCGCCACCGGAAGGGGCGCTGCGCGGGCGGAGCGGTCGGAGCTCGAGCGCCTGCTCGCCGAACGGTTCGGCGCGGCGGACGTGCTTCTCACGGACTCGGGCACCTCGGCGCTCCGGCTGGCCATGAGCGGTCTGTCCGGGGGTCGACCCGTCGCGGTGCCGGCGTACAGCTGCTACGACATCGTCACGGCGGCGGTCGGGGCCGGAGCCCGCGTGGTCTTCTACGACGTCGACCCGGCGACGCTCGGTCCGGATCCGGCGTCCCTCGCACGGGCCGCGTCGGCCGAACCGTCCGCGGTGGTCGTGTGCCACCTCTTCGGGCACCTCGTGGACCTCGGCGCCGTGCGCGCCGCGGTGGGCGACGTGCGCATCATCGAGGACGCGGCCCAGGGGGTGGGGGGCGAGCTGGACGGTCGGCCCCTGGGGAGCTTCGGCTCGCTCTCTGTGCTCAGCTTCGGGCGCGGAAAGGGTATGACGGGGGGGAGCGGCGGCGCGCTGCTCGCCCACGACGAGGCCGGGGTGGAGGCGGTGGAGCGAGCGCGACGGACTCTGGCGCCGCCGCAGCGGGGTGCACGGCCGCTCGCGGCTCTGGCCGCGCAGCTCGTGCTCGGGCGTCCGTCCGTCTACGGGATCCCCGCCTCGCTCCCCTTCCTCCACCTCGGAGAGACGAGATACCACGAGCCGTGGACGCCCGGGGTGATGGCCGGCTCCGCCTGCGGCGCCCTCTCGGCCACGCTTCCGCTGGCTGCGAGTGAGCGGTCGGTCCGGCGCGTGAACGCCCTGCGTCTGGAGCGGGCCCTGGAGGGCTGCGGGTGGGCGTCGACGTTCGCTTCGGTGCCGGGCGGCACACCCGGGTACCTCCGCCTCCCCGCGCTGCTGCGGAGCGAGCCGCCTCCGGGGGAGCTCGAGTCGGCAGGCAGGCTGGGGATCGCCGGTGGCTACCCGCGGCCCCTGACGGAGCTGCCCAGCATCGCGGAGTGGAGGGTCGACGATCACCCGATGCCGGGCGCCTCCGCGCTCGCCCGGGCTCTGGTGACCCTCCCCACGCATTCGCTCCTCTCCGAGCCCGATCTGCGGGCGCTCGAGGCGTGGCTCGCGGCAGCACGTGAGCGTCTCGCCGCGGGGTCGGGAGGCGACGGGACGGTGACCGGGGCGGGTACGGACACGGCGGAACAGCCGTACGAGATCAAGCGGCTCGGCCGTCACTCCCTCGTCTACGGCATCGGGAACCTGCTGACCAAGGCGGTCGGCTTCCTGATGCTGCCGATCTACACCAATCTGCTGACGCCCGCCGACTACGGCGTGCTCGCGCTCGTCTTCATGACGTTCGAGGTGGTGACGATCGTGGCCGGGTCGAGGATCGCGATCGGGATCTTCCACTTCTTCCACAAGGAAGACACCGACGCGGGCCGGGCCCGCGTCCTGTCCACGGCGTTCGTGGTGCTCGCGTGCACGTACACCGTGGCGGCGTTCATCACCATGCTCGCCGCCCCGCAGATCGCGGTCTTCGTCTTCGGGGAGGGCGAGCGCAACGCGCTGTATCTCCAGGTCGCCGCGGGCTCGATGGCGTTCGAGGGCCTCTTCCTCGTGCCGATCGCGCTCCTGCAGCTGGAAGAGCGCTCGGGACTGTACGTGGGCGTGAACATGGTGCGCCTGCTGATGCAGGTGGTGCTGAACCTGATCTTCCTCATCCCGCTGGACATGGGGATCCTCGGGGTTCTGCTGAGCTCGCTCATCACCTACGCCGTCGTCGGCATCGTGCTCGCGGTCCAGCTGATCCGCCGGGTGGGCATCCACTTCGACACGACGAAGGCCCGGTCCTTTCTCCGTTTCGGGCTGCCCCTCGTGCTCATGCAGGTGGCCACGTTCATCTCGACGTTCGGGGACCGCTATTTCCTGAACGCCGCGAGCACCACGGAGCAGGTCGGGCTGTACTCGCTCGCGTACCAGTTCGGCTTCCTGGTGGCCCAGATCGGGTTCACGCCCTTCCACGGAATCTGGGACCCGCAGCGCTTCGCGATCGCGAAGCGCCCGGATCGGGATCAGATCTTCGCCCGGGTCTTCGTCTACCTGAACATCCTGCTGCTCTCCGTGGCGCTCGGTGTGGCCCTCTTCGGTAGCGACGTCATCCGGCTCATGGCCAACGACGACTTCCACGCCGCGGGCGTCTACGTACCCGTCCTGGCCCTGGCGTACGTCTTCCAGGCGTGGGGCAGCTTCCTGAACCTCGGGATCTACCTCACCGAACGGACGGGGTACTTCGCGCTGGCCAACTGGGCGGCGGCGGTCGTCGCGATCGCGGGCTACGTCCTGCTCATTCCCGAGTGGACGGTGTGGGGAGCGACCGTCACGACGCTTCTGAGCCTCATGACCCGGGCGGTGCTGGCGCACGTCTTCAGCCAGCGGCTCTGGCGGGTCGAGTACCAATGGCGGCCGATCGTGATCCTGGTCACGGTCGCGGTCACCGCGGGCGCCATCGGGGCCCTCCTGCCGCCGCTACCGATCGTCTCTTCCATCGCGGCCCACCTGGGACTGTTCCTCGTCTACGCCGTCCTCGTGTGGATCCTCCCGATCCTGGACGCCGAGGAGCGCGCGGCGGCCCGTCGGACGGTCGCCGCGCAGGTGGCGGCCCGTCTGGGGCGGGCTCGACCGGGCGCCGCCTCCGGTCGGGGAGGCTGAGTCAGGGCGACGTCGAGGCGCGCGGCTCGGTCGGGACGGGGCGCCACATGCGGCCCGTCCAGCCCCCCGCGGCGACGATCTTCCGCCAGCCGATCCCCTCGTAGAACCGGATCGCCGTCGCGTTGTCGGGATGCACCGAGAGCTCCATGCGGTCGAACCCGCCCCTCGCCGCGCGTCGGGCGGCCTCCTCGACCAGGCGCGCGCCCACTCCGTGGCCACGGGCCGAAGGAGCCACGGCGATCGCGAGCAGCTCCCACGCGGAACCGCTGGGATCCGGCATCTCGGGCGTCGGCTCCTCGGGCGCCGGCGGAGCGTCCGCGGGCCCCCGTGAGCGAGCGAAGGGGCTGAGCCGCTGCCGAACGGAAGGGTGGAACAAGAGCCACGGACGTACGAGCACCCTCGACGCGGCGAACGCCATGTTGGATCGCAGGTAGCCGGGGATCAGGCTGCCGAACCGCCCCCCGATCAGGACCCCGACCAGAGCGCCGTCGAGACGCGCTCCGAACCCCTCGGAATCGTGGGGTCCCCGGAGCAGCCACGCGTAGTATCTGCGGGTGGCCTCCAGACCCATCCGGCTTACCAGGTCGTCGGGAAATCCGGCCCGGTGGATCGCCGCCGCAGCGGCGAGGTCGGCTTCTCCGATGTCACCGAGGCGAAGCTCTTGGGCCGGGCCGGG
>CALJLC010000120.1 GCA_937982605.1 uncultured Gemmatimonadales bacterium
GAGATCGCCGAGGCGCAGCAGGTGGGCGACCAGCCCCTGCCGGCCCCGCGCGGGACCGTCTTCGACCGCAACGGTCAGCCGCTGGCCGTGACGCGCGAGCGGGTCCGGGTCAACGTCGCGCCGCGCGAGCTGCGGGACGCCGAAGCCGCGCAGGCGCTCCTGCGCGAGACGCTCGGCATCGGCCAGGGGCGGGCCGGCCGTCTGGTGACGCGCGGACGGTGGAACGTGGCGGGCCTGTACGCCCCGTCCGTGCGCGACCGCCTCGAGGGGGTCCCGGGGATCCACCTCGAGCGCGTCTTCGAGCGCTTCCACCCGCATCGCGATCTGGCGCGGGGCGTGCTCGGCGTCGTCATCGACGAGGCGGGCCGGGGAGGCATCGAGCAGGCGTACGACGCCCTGCTCCGCGGCACTCCGGGCCTCCAGGTGGTGCCCCGGGACAACGTCGGCGCTCCGATCCCCGGTGAGCAGGTGGTCGTGGAGAGCCCGCGCGCCGGCGGCGAAGTCGTGCTGACGATCGACACCAACCTCCAGGAGATCGCCCAGGCGGCGCTCCTGGAAGCCATCGAAGAGCACGAAGCGGTGGGTGGCGACGTGCTCATCACCGACCCCTACTCGGGGGAGATCCTCGCGCTCTTCTCCATGCGCGAGGGCCACGTCGGCGCGCTGTCCGCGCTCAACGCGCCCTTCGAGCCGGGCTCCACGCTCAAGCCCTTCACCGTGGCCGGCCTGCTCATGCACGGGCTGGCCGGAATGGCCGACTCGGTCGACGTCGACGACGGTCGCTGGGAAGTGGCGGGGCGCGTCCTCACCGACACGCACACCGAAGGGGTGCTGACGATGCGCGAGGCGATGCGCGAATCGTCGAACGTGGGAATCGCGACGCTCGCGCAGGCGATGTCGCCGGGGCTGCAGTACGAGAACCTGCGAGACTTCGGCTTCGGCACGCGCACCGGTATCGAGCTCCCCGGCGAGGTCCCGGGCACGCTGCGACGCCCCGACCAGTGGAGCGCGCAGTCGCCCGCGTCGCTGGCCATCGGGTACGAGATCGCGGTCACCCCGCTGCAGATGGTCATGGCGTACGGTGCCCTGGCCAACGGCGGGACCCTCATGCGCCCGCGGCTCGTGCGCGAGACCCGGAAGGCGGACGCGCTCCCCCTCGACAGCCGGGAGCGGGATGTCCTGCGGGGGGGCGTCGACGAGCGGACGGCGGAGGCCGTCGGGCGCGCGCTCGAGGACGTCGTGAGGGACGGTACCGGGTCGCTGGCCCGCCTCGGCTCGTTCCGGGTCGCCGGCAAGAGCGGAACGGCGCGCTTCAGCAGCAACGGCGGCTACCAGCGCGGAGACTACTCGTCCTCCTTCGTCGGCTACTTCCCGGCCGAGCACCCGCAGCTGGTCGTCTTCGTGAAGCTCGACCGGCCACGCGGCGGCGACTACTACGGCGGCGCGGTCGCCGCCCCGGTGACGCGCGAGACGATGGAGGCCGCGCTGGCCGCCGCACCCCGTTCGCTGAGCCTCGCCGCGCTGGCCGCGGCGCAGGACGCGCCGACTCCCGTCCCGGTCGACGTCCGGTTCGTGGACGCGCCGTCGCGGCCGCTCCCGCCCCTCACGGGGGCCGAGGCGCAGGCGCCCGGCAGCTCGGAGCGCTGGGTCACGGTGCCGGACGTGAGCGGCCGCGCGGCCCGGACGGCCATCCGGGATCTGCACCGCTTCGGGCTGCGGGTGGCCGAGATCGGGTCGGGTGAGGTGGTGCGCACCGTTCCGGCGGCGGGCACGCGGGTGGAGCGGGGCGACACGATTCACCTGCGCTACGGACGGACGTCGCATGACTGACGCCGCCCGCACCGTCGCCGCCTTGGGCCACGTCCTCCGGTCCGCCGACCTGCTCGTCGAGCTGCGCGGCGCGGAGGACGTAGCGGTTGGGGGCGTGTCGCACGATTCGCGCGCGGTGGGCCCGGACGACCTCTTCCTGGCGTGGGTCGGCACGGGGGTGGACGCGCACGACTTCGTCGGTGAAGCGGTACGGAAAGGCGCGGCCGCGGCCGTCGTCGAGCGCGCGGTCGACGTCGACGTGCCGCAGCTCGTCGTGCGCAACGGCCGCCGGGCCGCCGCGCTCGCCGCCGACGCCGTGCTCGGCTCCCCCAGCCGCGACATGCTCGTCGTCGGCGTCACGGGCACGAACGGGAAGACGACCACGTCGCTCCTGTCCCGGCACCTGCTCGCCGCCGAGATGAAGACGGCGGTCATCGGGACGCTCGGCGTGGTCGACGACGACGGCGTGCGCCCGGGCACCGAGGGGCTCACCACCCCGGGTCCGGTTCAGGTGGCGGTCTGGCTCCGCGACCTCGCCGACGGGGGCACGGCGGCCGTCGTGCTCGAGGCGTCGTCGCACGCGCTGGAGCAGCACCGACTCGACGGTGTCGCCTTCGACATCGGAGCCTTCACGAACCTCACGCAGGACCACCTCGACTACCACGGGGACATGGAGGCGTACCGGCGCTCCAAGGCCCGCCTGGTGGATCTGGTGGCCGCCGACGGCACGATCGTCGTCAACGCCGACGACCGGGCGTGGGCCGGGCTCGCCACCGGCGGACGACGGCGGGTGAGCTTCGGCATCGACGCCGAGGCGGACGTGAGGGCGACCGGGCTGGAGATGGGCCCGGCGGGCACCACGTTCACCCTCCACGCGGAGGGCCGGAGCCACGAGGCGCGCCTTCCCCTCGTCGGCCGCTACAACGTGCACAACGCCCTCGCCGCGCTCTGCGTGGGGCGGGGCGCCGGGGTGCCGATGGAGCGGCTCGTCGCGCGTCTGGCGGAGGCCTCCCCCGTGGCGGGTCGCCTCGAGGCGGTCGTGACGGAGCCGTTCACCGTCTTCGTCGATTTTGCCCACACGCCCGACGCGCTCGCAAACGCGCTCGCCGCGGTGAAGCCGCTCACGCGCGGACGACTCATCTCGGTCTTCGGCGCGGGAGGCGACCGCGACCCCACGAAGCGCGCGCCGATGGGCGCCGCGGTCGGGGCCGTCGCGGACGTCGTCATCGTCACGTCGGACAACCCGCGCACCGAGGATCCGGACGCCATCATCGACGACGTCGTCGAAGGCCTCGCCGGAGTGGAGTACCTCCGCTTCGCCGACCGGCGCGAGGCGATCGACGCCGCCATCGCCATGGCCGAGCCGGGGGATACGATCGTCCTCACCGGCAAGGGTCACGAGAGCTACCAGGTCATCGGGACCGAGAAGCTCCCCTTCGACGAGCACCGGATCGTGCGCGACGCGCTTCGCGCCCGGGGGAAGGCATGACGGCGTTCGCCTGGACCGACGCCGACGTGCGGCGCGCCCTCGGCCTGCGCGTCGAGCTCGCCGAGCCCGAGCTCGTCTACGAGCGGGTCTGCACGGACTCCCGCTCGGTCCGGGAGGGCGACCTGTACGTGGCGCTGGTGGGTGAGCGCTTCGACGGGCACGACTTCGTGGCCGATGCGCTGGCCAGTGGCGCCGTCGGCGCCGTGGTGTCGCGTCAGCCCGCCGACGACTCCATGTCGCGCCTCTACCCGGTGGACGACACGCTCGTGGCGCTCGGCCGTCTGGCGGCGTACCGCCGGGCGCGGCTCGAGGTCCCGGTCGTGGCGATCACCGGCTCGGCGGGCAAGACGTCGACGAAGGAGATGGCCGCCGCCGCGCTCGGGTCGACGCTCTCGGTCCACGCGACCCGCGGCAACCTGAACAACCGCATCGGCATGCCGCAGACGCTCCTGGACGCGCCCACCGACGCCGAGGTCGTGGTGCTCGAGCTCGGGACGAACGAGCCCGGCGAGATCGCGACCCTGGCCGAAATCGCGCGCCCGGACGTGGCCATCGTCACAACGGTGGGCGAGAGCCACCTCGAGAAGCTCGGCTCGCTGGAGGGGGTCCTGCGAGAGAAGCTCGACATCCTCCGCCACCTGGCCGAGGGCGGGAGCTGCATCGTCGGGGACGAGCCACCCGTGCTCGCGGAGCGCGCCCGCGCCCTCTGCCCGCGCGTGCGCGTGATCGGCTGGAGCGATCGGGCCGACGCGACCGACCGTCCCGACCACGCCGAGGTCGACGTCTTCGGGCGTTACACCTTCGAGTGGAAGGGACACCGGGTGTCCGTGCCCATGCCCGGCCGCCACGCGGTCTCGAACGCGCTCATCGCCCTGACCGTCAGCGAAGTGCTCGGCGTGCCCCCGAAGGACGCCATCCGCGGAGTGGCCGCCGCCCGGGCGGGGTCGATGCGCGGGGAGCTCCGCCGTATCGGATCGCTGACCGTCGTCGTCGATTGCTACAACGCCAATCCGCAGAGCGTGCGCGCGTCCCTGGACGTCCTCGACGAGCAGGGCGTCGCGGCGCGCAAGGTCGCCGTGCTGGGCTCCATGCTCGAGCTCGGGGACCGTTCCGCGGCGCTCCACGCCGAGGTCCTGGCCGACGCCCTCGGCCGCGAGCTGGACCTGATCGCGGCTACCGGAGCTTTCGCCGACGCCGCCGAGGGGATCTCCGACCCCCGCCTCATCGTCTCCGACGACTGGCGCGCCGCCTGGCCCTCGCTCTCGGCACGGCTGGAAGGCGACGAGATCATCCTCCTGAAGGCGTCCCGCGGGATCGCTCTGGAGGGGATGCTGCCGCTCCTGGAATCGGAGTTCGGAGAAGACGCGGGCGGCGCCACCGTGGCCGCCGACTTCGGCCCCCGGGCGGTGGAGGTCTGATGCTCTACCACCTCCTCCCCGGGCTGACCGAGCTCCACCAGATCTTCAACGTCTTCGTGTACATCTCGTTCCGGACGGCCGGCGCGGTCGTGACGTCGCTGATCGTGGCGTTCGTCTTCGGGCCGGCGATCGTGCGACGCCTCCACCTGGCCAACGTCGGCCAGGTCGTCCGCGAGATCGGACCCGAGTCCCACCTGTCCAAGTCCGGCACGCCGACGATGGGCGGGCTCATCATCATCGCGGCCGCGACCTCGTCGACGCTCCTCTGGGCTCGGCTCGACAACTGGTACACGATCCTGGCCGTGGTCTCGCTGCTCTGGATGGGCGCGATCGGCTTCCTCGACGACTGGCTCAAGGTCGTCCAGGGGAAGACCCGCGGCCTGGTGGCGCGCTACAAGATGATCGGGCAGTGGACCTTCGGGCTCGCCTTGGGGGCCTTCCTGCTCTGGAACCCGGTCTCGTCGCACCCGACCACCTGGACGACCGTCCCGTTCTTCGCGGACTACGCCGCCGCCTTCTCGGCGCCCGTCTTCATCGTCTTCACCGGCATCGTCGTCTCGGGATCGTCCAATGCCGTGAATCTGACCGATGGCCTCGACGGGCTCGCGGCGGGGCTGACGGCGATCTCCGCGGCCACGATGGGCGTCTTCGCCTACGTGGCCGGACGCACGGACATGAGCCGCTACCTCGGCTTCTTCTACCTCGAGGGGGCGGGGGAGCTGACGATCTTCGCGTTCGCGCTCGCCGGCGCCGCGCTCGGCTTCCTCTGGTTCAACGCGCACCCGGCCGAGGTCTTCATGGGAGACACCGGGTCGCTGGCGCTGGGTGGAGCGCTGGGCGTGATGGCGATCCTGCTCAAGGCGCGGTTCCTTCTCGTCATAGTCGGTGGTGTGTTCGTGCTCGAAACGCTCTCGGTGATCGTGCAGAAGGGCTGGTTCAAGTACACGAAGCGGAGGTTCGGAGAGGGTCGGCGCGTCTTCAGGATGGCCCCCATCCACCACCACTTCGAGAAGCTCGGATGGTCCGAGCCCAAGGTCGTGATCCGTTTCTGGATCCTCGGCGTCCTGTTCGCGATGGTCGCGTTCAGCACGCTCAAGGTCCGGTGAGCGGATACGATGCGATCGGCGTGCTCGGGATGCGTGATCGATGGATCTGACCGGAATCGAGGTTGCCGTCATCGGCCTGGGGGCGAGCGGGTTCGCCGCCGCCCGCCTGGCCGCTGAGAAAGGAGGAGACGTCTATGTCTCGGAAGCGCGTACGGATGATGCAGCTGCAGCTCGTGGAGCCGACCTGGGAGATGCCGGGATCGACGTCGAGCTGGGAGGACACGACATCGAACGGGTGGCGAACGCCGGACTCGTCGTCGCCTCGCCCGGAATCCCCCCGGACGCTCCGGTGCTCCGCGCGCTCGCGGAGCGGGGAGTCCGCTGGATCTCGGAACCCGAGCTCGCCGCACGGTTCCTCCCTGGTTCACTGATCGCGGTCACCGGGACGAATGGGAAGACGACCACCACGCTTCTGGTCGACCACCTCCTGCGCGCGTCGGGCATCCGCTCGGCGGCCGGCGGGAACGTGGGCGGCGGGCTCGCGCCCGCGGCCTCGGATCTCGCTCGTTCCGGTATCCCGTACGACTGGGTGGTGCTCGAGATGAGCTCCTTCCAGCTCTCCGGCGTGGACACGTTCCGCCCCGACATCGGGGTCGTGACCAACCTCTCCCCGGACCATCTCGACCGGTACGAGAGCGTCGGAGCCTACTACGCGGACAAGGCGCGTCTCTTCGACAACGCCGACGACGACAGCGCCTGGGTGCTGCCGTGGGGCGACGAGGCGGTGGGGCGGCTGGCGGCCGACGCCGCGGGCCGGCGCTTCTACTTCGACGGGCCGACCGTCCACACGGGCACCGCGACCGCGCCGGGCAACCGGGCGGGCCCCGGGCCCGCGCACGCCACCGCGGACGAGCGTACGCTCGGCGAGGGGCTCGGC
>CALJLC010000121.1 GCA_937982605.1 uncultured Gemmatimonadales bacterium
CCCCGTCCGCGCCTGCTGCCCGCGTCCGCTCACCCCGGAGGTGGTGGCGCTCCGCCTCTCCCGCATCGAGCGGCTGCTGGGGGTGTCCTTCGAGGCCGACCGCGTGACGGAGCTGCTGGAGCCGCTCGGCTTCGCGGTGGAGCGCACGGGCACGGAGGGCGGCGCCGAAGGGGGCGGGACGACCCTGCACGTCCGCGTTCCCGGCTTCCGGAGCTACGACGTGACCCGCGAGGTCGACCTCATCGAGGAGGTGGCCCGCACCCACGGCTACGACCGCTTCCCCGCGGAGCCCGGCCCGGGGCGGCCGGGAACGGTGCCGGACCACCCGCTCTTCCAGCTCGAAGACCGGCTGCGCGCGATGCTCGCGGGGCGCGGGCTCTTCGAGGCGCACACCCCCGCGTTCGTCCCGCCGGGCGAAGGCGACGTCGAGGTCGCCAACCCCCTGGCGGCGACGGAGCCGTTCATGCGCCGCTCCGTCCTCCCCTCATTGCTGCGGCGCCTCGAATACAACCTGGCCCGCGGCAATCGGGACGTCCGGCTCTTCGAGCTGGGGACCGGCTTCGCGGCCGCCGGTTCCGGCTGTCCGCCGCACGAGGCTCCACAGCTCGCCGCGGTGCTGACGGGCCTCCGCGAGCCGCCCCACTGGGCGAGCGATCCGCGGCCGTTCGCCGTCTGGGATCTCAAGGCGCTGTTCGAGGACGTCGTCGCGGAGGCGTACGGCGGCCCGCTCCCGCTCTCGGCCGAGGCGTCCGGCGATCTCCGCCTCGACCCGTCGGTCACCCTCGTGGTCCGGACGGAAGGCGGAGGGGTCGTCGGTCGGGCCGGTCGCGTGGCGCCCGACGCGGTCGATCTGCCCCCGTGGGCCGGCGACGTCTGGGCTCTGGAGCTGACCCTGCCCGACGAGCCCCGACCCCGCGCGCCCGTCACCCACCGGCCGCTGCCTCCGTTCCCCGGCTCGGACCGCGACCTGGCGCTCCTGGTGCCGTCGGGCGTGACCGCGGCGGACGTGGGGCGGGTGATCCGCGCCGCGGGAGGGCCGGAGCTGACCGAGATCTCCGTCTTCGACGTGTACGAAGGCCCCGAGCTGGGTGACGGGGTCCGCTCGGTGGGCTTCCGCTTGCGCTTCCGCTCGGTGGAGCGGACCCTCAAGGACAAGGAGGTCGACCGCCACGTCGGCTCCGTCCGCACGCGGCTCGAGGAGGAGCTCGGTGTCAAAGCCAGGGGATAACGGCGGAGCGCCCGACGACGCGGCGTTCGCGCGCCTGGAGGCCGTCCTAGGGCGCCTCGTCGAGCGCCTCGAGGAGGCGGACGAGCGGGCCCGGGCCGAGCGCGAGCGGGCCGAGAGCGCAGAGGCGCGGACCGTCGAGCTCTCCACGCTGGTGAAGCGCTTCACCGGAGACGAGGAAGAGGCGGGGCGGCTGATGGGACGGCTGAAGGGGCTCGAGCAGGAGAACGCCGAGCTCCGTGCGCGCCTCGAGCGGGGCCGAGACGGGGTGGACCGGATGCTGGCACGCATCCGCTTCCTGGAGAACAAGGGGTGAGCGTGCAGAAGACGTCCGTGACGGTGCGGATCGCCGGGGAGGAGCACACGATCCGAGCCAGCGCCGAGCCCGAATACACGCGCCGGTGCGCCCGGCTGGTCGACGACCGCATCCACCAGATCCGCATGGCGGCCGGGCTGATCGAGGGGCACAAGGCGGCGATCCTCGCGGCGCTCTCGATCGCCGACGAGCTCTTCCAGGCCCAGGAGGAAGTCGAGCGGGCCCGGGCGGAGCTCGCGGCGCGCATCGACCGGCTCGCCGACACCCTCGAGGGCGCGCTGGCCGACTGACGGCGTGGGGCGCGGCTCCGGGCGGCGCGGCCCGGGCGCGGGAGCGCTTCGGCTGCGATTCGGCCCCGGTCGGGTTGCGGACGCCTTCGTCGCCGGCCTATCCTCACCCCGTTACACGGGGAGGGAGGTCCCGCTCCGGCGCCGCCGGTCGGGAGCCGAGCTCCCGCACAATCACCCTCGGCCGCTCCGGCGGCCGTTTCGGAGCATCGATACATGATCACCCCGCCTCTGATGATGGCGGCGGCGGTCGGACTCGTTCTGGGTGCGCTACTCGGCTTCGTCGTGGCACGGGGCCGGGAACGGGCGCGACAGGAGCTGGAGAAGAGCAGGGCACAGGACGAGGCCTCCCGCATCCTGGAGCGGGCCAAGAGCGAAGCGGACAACGCACGCAAGGCCGGCGAGCTGGCGGGGCGGGAGGAAGGCTTCCGACTCCGCGAAGCGTGGGAGAAGGAGGAGACCCGCCGCAGGGAGGAGATCGAGCGGGCCGAGCGACGCGCAGAAGAGCGCTCGGACGCCCTCGACCGACAGTTCGACCGCCTGAACACGCGCGAGGAGGAGCTCGAGGCGCGCGCCGAGGCGCTCGCCGCTCGGGAGGAGGCCCTGGAGGCCGAGTCCCGTGAGGCGCGAGCACGAGCCGAGGAGGCGCGTCAACGGCTGGAGCAGCTCGCGGGGATGAGCCAGGAGGAGGCGAAGCAGGAGCTGATCGCCGACCTGGAAGACACCGCGCGCGCGGACGCCGCCAACACGCTCCGCGAGATCAAGGAGCAGGCCCAGAAGGAGGCGGAGCGCGAGGCCAGGAAGATCACCGCGCTCGCCATCCAGCGGATGGCCGCCGACCTGACCGCGGAGACGACCGTCTCCGTCGTGCAGCTGCCCTCGGACGACATGAAGGGCCGCATCATCGGTCGCGAAGGACGGAACATCCGGTCCTTCGAGCAGGCGACCGGCGTCGACGTCATCATCGACGACACGCCGGAGGCGGTCGTCCTGTCCGCCTTCGACCCCGTCCGCCGCGAGGTGGCCCGCATCGCGCTGGAGCGGCTCGTGGAGGACGGCCGCATCCACCCCGGGCGGATCGAGGAGACGGTCGAGAAGGCCGCCGCCGAGGTCGAGAAGTCGATGGTCGAGGCCGCCGAGGAGATCCTCTACGAGCTCGGCCTGCACAACGTGCACCCGGAGATCGTCAAGACGCTCGGCCGGCTCCGGTACCGGACGTCGTACGGGCAGAACCAGCTCCAGCACGCCCGTGAGGTGGCGCTGCTGGCCGGCTCGATGGCGGCCGAGATGAAGCTCGACGTCCAGTGCACCAAGCGTGCCGCCGTGCTGCACGACGTCGGCAAGGGGATGACGCACGAGCACGAGGGCACGCACGTGGAGCTCGGGTATCGTCTGTGCAAGAAACACGACGAGACGCCGCTCGTGCTCAACGCGATCCGGGCGCACCACGACGAGGAGCCTCACTTCTTCGCCGAGACGTTCCTGGTCACGGCCGCCGACGCCATCAGCGGGTCGAGGCCCGGCGCCCGGCGCGAGATGCTCGAGGGCTACGTCAAGCGGCTCGAGAAGCTCGAGGAGCTGGCCATGGAGCAGGACGGCGTGCAGCGGTGCTTCGCGATCCAGGCCGGCCGCGAGCTCCGGGTGATGGTCGAGCCCGAGAAGGTCACGGACGCCGAGATGGCGCAGATCTCGGAGACCGTGGCCCGGCGCATCGAGAGCGAGCTGCAGTACCCGGGACAGATCAAGGTCGTCGTGGTGCGGGAGACGCGCGCGGTCGACTTCGCGCGCTGAGCCGCGCCCGGGCTCCCGGGCGCGACCCTACGACCGGCCCGCGGACTCGCGAGCTCGGCTGAGCACGTACGCCTGGATGCGGCGCACGTCCTCGGCGTCGAGCCGATCCGCGAAGTCGGGCATCCCGAGTGGGGCGCGGATCCCGCCCAGCACGATGTCCTCGAACTGGGCGTGCACCTCCGCCGTGGAGCGGCGGAGATCCGGCGTGATGCCTCCGCTCACCGCGTCGAAGCCGTGGCAGCCCACACAGTTGTCTGCGTAGAGCCCCGCGCCCGACGAGATGTCCGAGGCGGTCGCCTCGACGGCGAAGGTCGGCGCCGCGATCGGGGGCAGGGGCGGCCGAGGCGGAGGCAGCTCGGCCTGGCCGTCGAGCGCGAACACGAGCAGGCGTCCCGGCCCCGTCCTGCCGGCACCGAGGCCCGTGTTCAGCAGCACCTCAGGGCCGCCCCAGCCGGCCAGCACGGCGACGTACTGACGACCGTCGACCTGATAGGTCACCGGCGGCGCGGAGATACCGGTCTCCTGCTCGAACTCCCAGAGCACGGCCCCGTCCGTCGCGCGGTAGGCGCGGAGCCGACCGTCGGCCCGTCCCTGGAAGACGAGCCCGGCAGCGGTCGAGAGCGTTCCGCCGCTGAGCGGCTGCGGGTGGGGAACCCTCCACACCTCCTGGTTGGCCACCGGATCCCACGCCACGAGGTGGCCGCTCATCGGCATCTCCTCGCCCAGGGTCGGCCCCTCGTAGTCGAAGTCGCCGGCGATGTTGATGCGCCTCCGATCGTACTCCCAGCTGTCGTCCACGGCGTGGAGCGTCGAGTCCTAGTAGACCGGGAAGTAGACGAGGCCGGCCCGGAGATGAACTCGCCGGTGACCCGGTCGACGACGTAGAAGAAGCCGTTCTTCGGCGCCTGCATGATCACGCGGCGCATCCGTCCGTCGATCTCGAGGTCGGCGAGCATGAGCGGCTGCGTGGCCGTGTAGTCCCAGTTGTCGCCGGGCGTCGTCTGGAAGTGCCAGACGTAGGTGCCGTCTACGGCTCGGACGGCCAGGATCGACGACAGGTAGAGGTTGTCGCCGCCGCCGGGGCTCCGCATGCGCTGGTACCACGGAGAGCCGTTGCCGACGCCGATGTAGACGAGGTCGAGCTCCGGGTCGTAGACGATGGCGTCCCATGCCGTCCCGCCACCGCCGGCCTGCCACCAGTCGCCCGACCACGTCTCGGCCGCTTGCGCCATCCACTCGCTCTCGTGGCCTTCGGCGGGGTCGCCCGGCACCGTGTAGGTGCGCCACAGCTGTGCGCCGGTCTGCGCGTCGTACGCGGTCACGTAGCCGCGCACACCGAACTCCGCGCCGCCGTTGCCGATCAGGACCCTTCCGCCGGCGATGCGCGGTGCGCCGGTGATGGCGTACGCCTCCCCCCGCGGAGTGGTCTGGACCTCCCAGACGAGGTCGCCCGAGGCAGCCGAGACCGCCACCAGCCTCCCGTCGATCGTGCCGAAGTACACCTTCCCGTCGTAGTAGGCCGTGCCACGGTTGACCACGTCGCAACAGACGTAGCGGGAATGGGCGCGGTTCACCTGCGGATCGTACGTCCACGACGGGGCGCCGGAAGCAGCGTCGAAGGCATGCAGGATGCTCCACGAGCTCGTCACGAAGAGCGTACCGTCGACGATGAGCGGAGTCGCCTCCAGCCCCCGGATCGTCGCCATGTCCGCGAACCACGCGAGCCGGAGCCGGTCGAGCGTCTCCTCGGAGATCTGGGTCAGCGGGCTGTGGCGCTGCTCCTCGTACGTGCGACCGTACATGAGCCAGCTCGCGTCGTCGTTTCCGGCCTCGACCAGGCGCAGCTCCGCCGGGGGGCGCGCTCCGGGAGAGGAGCCCGACGCTCTTTCTCCGTCGCCGCACCCCGAGACGAAGGCCGGAGTCAGCACCATGGCGAGGAGGGGGAGGTTCGCGCGTCGGTGCATGGGTCCTCCGGGTGCGGGGGTGGGGAGCAACCTGGCCGCACCGTCGTGCGCAGGCAAATCGCGACTCGACGTCCCCTGGAGCGCTCGGGCCTCACCGAAGCTTCCGCGGCGAGCTGCTGCGCGTGTCTGGGCCGCGGGCCGGCCCCTGTTAGATTCCGGGCTTTCCGATCTCCGCGATCCTCACGCACTTCCAGCCTCTGCACCCGATGACCCAGATCATCTCCGGCAAGGAGATCTCCCAGGAGATCCGCGCCGAGCTGCAGGAAACCGTCGCCGCCATGAAGGCCGAGTCCGGCCTGGTTCCGGGCCTGGCCGTCATCCTCGTGGGGGCCGACGCGGCCTCCCAGATGTACGTCGGGATGAAGAACAAGGCGGCCGCGGCGCTCGGCATCCACTCGCGGCAGATCGACCTGGCCGAGGAGACGCCGGAGGACGAGCTGCTCGGGGTGATCGACGGGCTCAACGCCGATCCCGAGATCCACGGGATCCTCGTGCAGCTCCCGCTTCCCGACCACATCGACGAGGCGAAGGTCATCGAGGCGATCGATCCGGCCAAGGACGTCGACGGCTTCCACCCGATGTCCGTCGGTCGACTCCAGACCGGTTCCGGGGACTTCTTCGCGCCGGCCACCCCCGCCGGCGTCGTCGAGATGCTCGTCCGCTCGGGCCACGACCCGTCGGGCAAGCACGTCGTCGTGGTCGGGCGCTCCAACATCGTCGGCAAGCCCCTCGCGGCGCTCCTGCTGCGCAAGGCTCCCGGCGGGAACGCCACCGTCACGGTGGCACACTCGCGCACGAAGGATCTCGCCGCCGTGACGCGCTCGGCCGAGATCCTGGTGGTGGCCATGGGGCGCCCCGAGATGATCACCGCGGACATGGTCTCGGAGGGCACGGTCGTCATCGACGTGGGCACGAGCCGGGTCGACGACCCGAGCCGTGAGCGGGGCTACCGCGTCTGCGGTGACGTGCTCTTCGACGAGGTGAAGGAGAAGGCGGCCGCCATTTCGCCGGTGCCGGGCGGCGTGGGCCCGATGACGATCACGATGCTCCTCGTCAACACGGTCAAGTCCGCCCAGCTCGCCGCGGCGCGCTGACGTGGCGCTCCGCCACGCGCG
>CALJLC010000122.1 GCA_937982605.1 uncultured Gemmatimonadales bacterium
GTGGCGGCGTCACCGTCACCACGAAGCCGGCCGCGTCGTCGTCGGTCGTGACGACGTCGATCGAGTCCCGCCCGAAGGCGATGAACGCCGGGTCCGACCGGGCGGAGTCCACGGTCACGTACACCCGGCTCGTCTGCGGGCCGTCGATCACGTCGTCGTCGACGCCCTGGAGCGTGACCGTCTGGGGCGTGTTCCAGACGTCGGGAGCGAACGACAGCACCGCGGGGCTGACCGCGACCTCGGTGGTGTCCCCACGCGTGACCCGGAAGACGACGGTGTCGAGTGGCTGGGCGTCGAGGACGACGGTGAAGTCGTCCGTCGTGCCGCCCTCGTCCACCTCCGAGCCGGGGCCCGACTCGGCGATCGAGAAGGTGCCGAGGTCGTCGTCGCGGCTGGTCACGGCGACCGTCCGGTCCGTCAGCGGAGCGAAGCGCGCGTCGGAGCGGTCCGGGTCGACCCCGATCGTCACCGTCACGTCCCGATCGCCGTCACGGACCAGGTCGTTCACCGCAGTGACGACGACGAGCTGGGGCGTCTGCCAGTTGTCCGGGTCGAAGATCACCGTGTCCGGAGAGACCGCCACCTCACCGGGGTCGTCGACCGTGATCCCGAGGACGAGCGCGGTGTCCGGCGCCGACTCGAGGCGGATCGAGAGCGTGTCCGCCGGTCCCGACTCGCCGACGATCGTCCGGCCGTCGGACTCGGTGACGGTGAGGTCGGCGATGAAGAGGCGGACGGGCACAGTGAAGACGCCCCGCCCGTCGTCCGGCGACCGGAGCTCCACGGAGGCCTCGTGCACCCCGACGCCCAGCCCGGTGACCGAAGCCGACAGGACGAGATCCGTCGGCGACTCGGTGTCGACCAGCTGCGGGGTCATCCAGCCCGGGGTGCCACCCGGGGGATAGACGTCGAGCGCGGTCAGCTCGGTGAGATTGCGCGCTCCCGGGGCGGTCTGGATGCGGAGCGTCACGGGCGCGGGGTCCGCGCCGCCCGCCTCGGCGTAGAGGACGGCGGTGTCGGGGGTCACCCGGATCTCCGGGGCGGGGCGCACCGTCACCGTCGCCGTTCCCGAGACCCCCCGGAACGTGGCCCGGACGCTTCCGCTGCCCGGCGCGATTCCCTCGACCTCCCCGTCCGGGCCGACGGTCAGCACCTCGGGCGCCATGCTCTCCCACACGACGACGGCCCGGCGGAGGTTGCGTCCGTCCACGTCCGAGACCTGGGCGCTGAACGTCTGGACCTCACCGACGTCCAGACGAACCGTCTGGGGCGCGACCACCACCGTCCCCACCTCCACCGCGACGACCGTCTTGTCCACGCACCCGTACGACAGCATCGCCGCCGCGCTCGCCGAGAGCGCCAGCGCAAAGCCACGCCCACGCGGGCGCCCGCGGGCTCGGCCGCGTGCCGCCGGGGCGGGGAGTCGACGGGTGCGCACCAGGCTCACCGGAAGCGGTAGCGCACGAAGGAGAAGTCCACCCGGCCCCGGCCACCCGAGACGGCCGGCAGACCGACCGTGAGCCCTTCGTCGCCGGTGTCGGCGATGGGGCCGAAGAGCTCCGCGTTGGCCGCCCGGGCGCGCCGGGCGCTCACGTACGCTTCGATCGCACCGGCGATCGTGACCGCCGCGGCCACGCCGACCCCGACGGCGAGATACGGGCGCTCGGTGATCTCGTCGACGATCGACTCCTCCGGACACGGCTGTCCGGCGGGTACCGTGTCGACGCACAACACGGTGATGTCCCGGATCAGGATCGCCGCCGCGAGCGCGGCGCCGGCGCCGACGAGCGTGGCGGTGCCGGTGATCGGGCGGCCCGCGTAGTACTGGCCCATCCCGGGAACGAGCCCGAGCGCGAACGCGCCGGCGGGGCTCGGCGTCGACACCGACGCGGCCCCCTCCAGCTCGCCGATGCGCTGGGAGATGGCGATCGCCTCCTGGTCCTCCGGGTCGGCGACGACGGCCAAGTATGCGCGGTAGTCGGCCAGAGCCAGTCGGAGCTGACCGATGTGCTCCCGGATCAGGGCCCGGTTGTAGAGCGGGTCGGCCCATCCCGGTGCCAGATCGACGGCGATCGAGAACGATTCGACGGCGTCGGTCCACAGCGTGTCGTCGGCGGCGATGAGGCCGGCCACGAACGCCTGCTGGGCCGCCACGGGGAGCCGCGCCCGGATCTGCTCGTAGATCCCGTCGATCCGGTCCTGGGCGTCCCGCACGCCGAGGGACTCGACGCCGAGGTCGATCGCCCGACAGTACTCCCGCATGGCCAGCTCGGACCGGTTCAGGTCCTCCAGCACCCGGGCGCGCCGATACGCCAGGTCCGCCGACGTCGGGTCGAGCTCGGAAGCCTGGCCGAGCAGCACTTCGACGCGCTCCAGGTCACCGAGGACCATGGCCTGGTTGGCGTCGGACGCGAGCTGACCGGCCCGGGCGCGCTCGTCGGCGCTCGGGTCGTCGGGGTTGGCCGGATCGGAGCACACGTACGGTCCCGATCCGGGATACTCCCGCTTGAGCTCCGGGAACTCGGCGTCCGGGAGCTGGGCGTCCAGAGCAGCGGGGACACCGGCGAAGAGGGCACAACCAACCCCGAACGCGAGGCCGGAGCGGCACATTCGGAGGATGGGCGGGGGCACGTTCTGGGGGGGAGAAAAAGCCGGCCCGAATGCCGGGGCACTCGGTACCGGGCTACAAATACCACATTCTTCAAAGCTTCGGGTCGCCCGAGCGGGTGTCAAGCAACACGACCGGACCGCTCACCGCGCCGAATCACGCCGCTTCGACGGATGCCGGAGCGACGCCACCGCCATCGGAACGAAGCGATCGGCCGCGCGTAGAGGGTGACGCCGGCTCCGGGCTCCGCGGACGGTGGATCTCGGGCGTCGAACCTCCATATTTCGCGGGTCCGCTGCGCCTCGCGCCCCTCCGACCCACCCGCCCGTGCGTCCCAAGCTCCTGGTCTTCGGCACCCTCTTTCCCCTCGTGATGGCGCTCGACGTCGTGACGAAGCGGTGGGCCCTCGAGGCGCTCGACGGTCGGCCGAGCGAGATGCTGGGCGGGCTCATGCCGCTGACGCTCGCCTTCAACAAGGGCGCGGCCTTCGGGATGCGCATCGGCGACGACTCGCGCTGGTTCTTCATTCCGGTCACGATCGTCGCGCTCGTGCTGCTGGGGATCCTGTACCGGCAGGCGCACGAGCGCGACTTCCTGCGCATCGTCTCGATTTCGCTGGTCGTCTCGGGCGCGGTCGGCAACCTCTACGACCGGGTGCGGTGGAGCCGGGGCGTCGTGGACTTCCTCGGACCGGTCGATCTCGGCTTCTGGCATTTCCCGATCTTCAACGTCGCCGACATCGCGATCACCTGCGGGGCGATCCTCCTGGCGATCTCCTTCTGGATCGAGGAGCAGCAGGAGCGGGCGCGCGCGGTCGCGGCGCCGACTTCGGCCGCCGCCGAATCGGCGGCCGGTGCGCTCGAGGGTACCGCGCTCGAGCAGCCGGTCGAGCGGGAAGGGGGCGCGGACTAGCGTCCGTCGCCGGGCCCGTCAGTCCCCGCGCCCGCCGTTGTCGGCCGCGGGCTCGAAGACCAGATAGCCGATCCGACGCCCCTTCATCTGCGTCACGCGCAGCGTGCCCGACGCCACGTCGACCTCGTCGCCCACGACCGGGATCCGGTTGAGGCGACCGAAGACGAACCCGCCGACGGTGTCGTAGCCCTCCTCCTCGTCCTCGGTGGGCTGGAGGTCGAGCCTCTGCGTCGCCTCCCGAAGCGTGGTGCCGCCCCATACCCGCAGCCGGCCCTTCCCGAGGGGGCGGAAGTCCTCGGGCTCGTCGCCTTCGTGCTCGTCCTGGATCTCGCCGATGATCTCCTCGATGAGGTCCTCGAGCGTCACCAGTCCCGCGGTGCCGCCGAACTCGGCGACGACGATGGCCATCTTGGTGAGCTGGGATCGCATCTCGGGGATGAGGTCCTCGACGCGCTTCGAGGCGGGAGCGAAGGGCACCGGGCGCACGATCTCGGCGATGCTCTGGCGACCGTCTCGCTGGGCACGCCAGACGTCGCGCCCCACGATGATGCCCGTGATCCGGTCGAGATTGTCTTCGTAGACGGGGAGGCGGAGGTGGCCGGTGTCGAGCATCACGGCCTGGGCCTCTTCGACCGTCGCGGTGGAGGGGATGCCGACCATGTCCGTGCGTGGGGTCATGACCTCCCCGACGGAGACCTCGTCGAGACGGATGACGTTGGTCACCACCGAGAACTCGTCCTCGTCGAGCGCGCCCTCGCGCCGGCCGATCTCCGCCAGCACCGCGATCTCGCTCCGGCTCACCGTCGGCCGGTCGGTCGAGGGCGTGATGAGCTGAGAGAGCCACTTGAGAGGAATCAGGATCGGCTTCATCGAGACGATCATCGCGCGGAGGACGTGGGCCGAAGGCCTGGTCAGGCGCTTCCAGTACGTCGCCCCGATGGTCTTCGGGATGATCTCCGTGGCGAGCAGCACCGCGATCGTCAGCACGCCCGAGAAGACGCCGACCCACCGGTCTCCGAAGACGACCGCAGCCTGCGCGCCCGCCATCGCCGCCCCGACGGTATGCGCGATGGTATTGAGCGTGAGGATCGCCGCGATCGGCTCCTCGACGTTGCGCCGCGCGTGCTCGAGCCACTCTCCGGCCCACTCCCCGCGATTCTTCAGCAGCGCCACGTAGGCGTGGGTGATCGACAGGAAGACCGCTTCGAGGATCGAACAGAGAAAGGAGATCGAGAGCGCGATCGCGACGATGACTACGAGCGTGACCATGGGACCGCGGCGGCGGCGACCTCCCTTGAATTGGTGCTCCTCTTCACCAAGAATCGTGTCGCATCGCGGGGTCAGCAACCACGCACGGGGCGTGACGGAGTCGCGGGACAGCATGCGGACAGCCAATCGAAGGACGGCCCTTCTGATGCTCGCCCTGGCGGGCTGCGGCGGCGCGGCCGGGAGCGGAGCGGGCGGAGGGTCCACCCCGCTGCCCGCGGCAGGCTCGGGTGACCCCGCGTCCGAGCCGGACGGCGCCACCTACTGGGTCTACGTGGGCGCGGAGAGCGCCGACCTCATCCACCGCGTCCGCCTGGACGCGGACGGTGTCGCGGTCGAGAGCAGCACGCCCGTCGGCGAGATCGCCGTCGAGACCGAGGGCCCGCACGGCCTCAACGTCTCGCCGGACGGACGCCACCTCTACATGACGACCGCGCACGGCGTGCCCGACGGCAAGCTGTGGAAGTTCGAGGCCGGCCCCGACACGCTCGTGGCGGCGCCCATCCTGCTCGGCAACTTCCCCGCGACGCTCGACCTGACCCCGGACGGGCTCTACGCTTTCGTGGCGAACTTCAACCTCCACGGCGAGCACGTACCGTCGACGGTGTCGGTCGTGTATACGCCCGACCTCGTGGAGGTCGAGCAGATCCCGACGTGCACGATGCCGCACGGACTGCGCATGGCTCCGGACGGCATCTTCGCGTATTCGCTGTGCATGATGGACGACCAGCTCGTCGAGATCGACACGCGCACGTTCGAGGTCTCGCGTCGCTTCTCCGTGGCGACCGGGGCGGAGGAGGAGCTGACCGGCTGGGAGCCACCCCCGATCGTGACCGGGCCCAACGGGTTGACCCGCGGCGCGACCGGGATGGAGCGCGGCGCCGGCATGGACCACGCGGGGCACGAGGCGATGGAGCCGAGCTGCTCGCCGACGTGGGTGCAGCCCGCGCCGGACGACCGGACGCTCTATGTCGCCTGCAACAAGTCCGACGAGATCCTGGTCGTCGACCGCGCGTCGTGGCGCATGGAGCGGAAGTTCCCGGCGGGCCGAGCTCCGTACAACCTCGGAATCACCCCCGACGGTCGCGTGCTGGTCGCGTCGCTCAAGGGAGCCGGTCAGGTCCAGTTCTTCGACGCCGCCACAGGCCGCAGCCTCGCCGTCGTTCCGTCGACGACGACGGTCACGCACGGCGTGGCCATCACGCCGGACTCCCGCTTCGCTTTCGTGAGCGTGGAGGGGAAGGGGGCCGAGCCGGGCAAGGTCGACGTGTACGACCTCCGCTCGTTCGAGCTCGTCGGTTCGGCGGAGGTCGGACAGCAGGCGGGCGGGATCGTCTTCTGGCGAATGACGGGCTGACCGTCCCTCTCGTTTTGGCCGGCGGGCGCGCGCCGGAGGTCCCTTCGACGCGCTGGCGTTGCGCGGTCCGGCCGGAGGCTCTTCGAGGACCGGGCGGCGCTCCACGAGGCGCGCTCCGGGACCCCCGGCGCGTGCCCGCCGGAAGCACCGAGTGGGGCGGTCGCTTGCCGAAGCTGGCCTTTCGGCGGTCTTGGTCGGTCGGCTCTTCGAGGACCGG
>CALJLC010000123.1 GCA_937982605.1 uncultured Gemmatimonadales bacterium
TGCGCACGGCGTCCGCCCCCGTACGCGCGCACCTCGATCGACTCGAGAGCATCGCGGCCCGGCTCTACGTCCACATCGACATGGACGTACTCGACCCTTCCGAGGTCCCCTTCCACGGCAACAAGGTCCCGGGTGGACCGTCGAGCCAGGAGCTCGCGGCCCTCTTCGAGCAGATCTTCGCCCGCTACCCCACCGCCTCCGCCATCGGCTTCGCCACGATCCCGTCCAACGACCCGGAGGGGGTATCGCTCGCGGCGGTCAACCGGATGATCGAGGGCGCCGTGCGCGGCGTGCAGAGGCGGGAGCGCGGCGAAGGCTGAGCGCGCGGCTCACGTCGGCGGGTCGTTCCCCGTCACGCTTCCCACGACCGCGCCCGGCAGCCGCAGGATCGTGCCCGGCGCGCCGCCCTTGAGCAGCCACGACACGGCGAAGAGCTCCACGGCCGCGACCTCCTGCCAGAAGATCGGCTCGCCTCGCCGACCCGAGCGGAGCGCCAGGAGGAGTGCCCCGGCGATCGCGACCCCGCAGAACACGTAGACGGAGTTGCGGCTCCACTTGAGCCGATCCCACTGCGACCGGGGGGTTCCCGACTTCGTGAAGCGGAAGATGCAGAAGTAGACGAAGCTCCCGAAGAGCACCACGGCCCCGCCGTAGTGGAGCCAGCCGATCCACTCCTCCCACCAGGTGGGTTCCGGCGGCGGGGGAAGACCCGGCGGACGCGTCGGGAAGAGGATCACGACGGCCGCGGCCCACCCCGCGATCGTCGACGCGATCCGGTCCCGGCGCCCGTCGGGGGTGTCGTATCCCTCGTAGGTGATCAGGTAGACGGCCATCGCCGCGAGCACCCCCGAAAAGGCGACCACGGCCGAGGAGTAGTAGTACGCGCTGATGGACGTGAGCTCGTCGGGCGTGAGCCCGGACGTCGGACGCGCGCGATCGAGGAGGACGACGAGGGCCGGCAGCGAGGCGCCGAGCCACCCGATCGCCTGCCGATGGCCGGGCCCCGACAGGTCGTCAGGGCTCCTCGTGGGAAGGGCGCGCTCGAGCCAGGCCGGCTGTCGGCCGGTGTCGCGGTCGCTCTGCATGACGGCTACCGGGTCGGAGGGACCCCGGGGGGAAGCGTATTCTGCCGGTCCGCGCGCCGGCGCGCAACGTAGGCGCGAGCTCGGAGGTGCCTGGACTCTCCGCGCGGTCCCTCGCTTGGACCAGGACGTTCGCCGCTCTAGTGCGGAACCGCGCCGCGGTGCTCGCGCAGCAGGTCGCGCCCGAAGTCCCCGTCGAAGTCGCGCCAGACCGAGTGCACGTGGTTGGCCCCGTTCTGGACGTTGTCGTATTCGATGAGGAAGGTGGGGCCCTGCAGCCGGTAGTAGTGGGGCTGACCCGGCTCCGTGCCTCCCGCCCAGGCGAAGGTGAGCCGCTCCAGGTCCGAGGCGCGCAGCCTGGCGAGGCGATGCTCCGCGATCTCGTCCGACATGATGGAGAGGTACACGTCGATCAGCTCCATCACGACGGCGCGCTGGCGCGCGGTCATCTCTCCGACGGCCAGGCCGAAGGGCTCGAGCGGATCGACCGTCGGCGCGTTGCCGGTGAAGATGTCGCGGGGCGCCTCGACGTCGATGAGCGCGGCAGCGAGCTGCGCTTCGTCGAGCGACCGGACGAGCCGCCTGGCCACGTCCTCACGGTCGGCGAGCGGACGGCGACCCCTCTGCGGGCCGTCCCGGACCTCGGCCGGATTGGTGCCCAGGAAGGCGGGTGACGCGACGGCGACCGAGCCCGACACCACCGTGAAGTTCAGGGAGAGGTGGTGCCCCTCGAAGCGCCACCCCCAGCTCTCGCCGTCGGCCGGCGTCCCGAAGATCGAGACCAGATACTCGTCCCGATCTCGCGCGAAACGTCGACCTCCCTCCATGGCGAGCAGCACGTCCTCGAGCTCCATGATCTGCTCGGCGGTCATGTAGCCCTTCTGGCTGAGCCCGGCCCGCAGGAGACCCTCGGCGCGGGTCCTCTGCCCGGGGGTCAGATCCTTCAGCATGACCCCGCGCCGCTCGAACATCTCGATCGGGATGAAGTGGAAGCGGCTCCGCTCTTCGGCGTCGAGCTCGAAGGTGGCCGCCGCCCGCTGCTCCGGACCGAGCGACTCGAGGAAGTCCTGAGCCGCGCGGGTCATGCGCGCGACGTCCCTGCGGGCGTCGAGCTGCGCGCCGGTCAGCGCGAGCACGACGAGCAATCCGGCCACCGACGCGCCCCTGGGCAATGCGCCCATGTCGCACCTCCGTCTCTGTCCGTCGAACGACGAGCGTTCAGTCTGCGACACCGTCGAGGCGTCCGCCACCGGGGCTCGACGACGATCCGGAGGCGCGCCGCCTACCGGTGCAGCGCCCCCACCCGCTCGATCATCTCCTCGGACTCCCGCGGACCGAAGATTCCGCCCAGCGCCATGCCGAGGGCGCTCGCAAAGAGCGCGAGCACGATCGGCGCGACGTCGGTCGGGACGACGCCCGTCTCGACGGCCAGATACACGGTCGCTCCGCCGAGGACCGCCGCGACCCCGCCCGTCAGATTGGCCTTCTTCCACCACAGCCCCGCGATGGTCGGCACGAAGAGCGAGGCACTCAGGATGCCCACGCCCGCGGTGTAGAACGCCGAGATCAGCTCGGGCGGGGAGTAGGCCCAGATCAGGGCGACGATGCCGACGACCCACGTCGAGCCGATCCGCAGCACGCCGAGTGCTCGTTCGCTGGCCCGCTCGCGGAGCATCCCGCCGAGCAGGTCGTGCGCGATCGCGGAGCTGCACGCCAGCAGGAGCGCGTCGGTCGTCGACATCACCGCCGCCAGCACCGCCGCCACCGCGATCCCGCGGATCACCGGCGGGAACTCCGCCTCCATCACGCGGAGGAAGAGCTGGTCGGCGTCCTGGAGCGCGGGGAAGTCGATCCGCCCGACCGGCACGATCGCGAGCACGGCCGCGAGGATGACCGCGCTGTAGACGAGCATCGAGAGGTTGAGCGACAGCCGCGCGCTCTCCGCGTCCCGAGCCGTGTAGACCCTCATCACGATGTGCGGGATGACCGGGATCGCGGTCGCCCAGATGATGAAGTATCCGAGATACCCGGATACCGGCATGTGACTGACCTGCCCCAGCTCGGGCGCCACCGCCGTCGCCTGGCTCATGATCTCGAACGGAGAGCCTACACGCCAAACGAGCACCAGCGCGGTACCCATGACGACGAGGACCATGAGGAAGCCCTGGATCACGTCCGTCCACGTGATCGCGACCATGCCCCCGATCGACACGTAGGTGATGAACACGACCGTGGCGAGCGCGAGCGACACGTCGTAGGGAATCCCCAGCAGCGCCTCGGCCGCGATCCCCGCGGCCTTGAGCTGCGCCACGATGTAGATCGTGAAGGCAACCACGATCAGGACGGGAACGAGGTAGCGGACGACCGCGTGCGGGTACCGGAAGGTCAGGAAGTCGGTGATCGTGAACTTCCCGAAGTTGCGGAGCGGCCGGGCCACCAGGATCGACGCCAGCTTGAAGCCCACGACGGCGCCACCGAAGAGCGCCAGCGTGGCCGGGATCCCCTGGGCGTACGCGAGCCCCATCACCCCGATGATCGAGCCGCCGCTGGCCAGCGCCGCCATGATCGCCATCGAGTTCACGACCGTCCCGATGCGTCGGCCGGCGACCCAGTACTCGTCTCCCGAGCCGACCACCCGCTTCGAGACGGCCAGGCCGATGCCGATGCAGACGGCCAGATAGATCGCGACGAGGACGCGCTCGAGGAGCATCAGGACCCCGTCGTCGGGTCGTGGGGCTCCGACGCGCCGCCCGGATCGTCGCGCGACTCCCGTCCGTCCTGTCCGCTCCGTCCGGACAGGAAGGTCACGAGCGCGAGCGTCGGGGAGAGCACCATCAGCGCCGCCACGAGCCAGCCGAACACGGCCATCCCCCCGATCTCGACCGTCCGCCACGCGGGGACGAACGCGAAGGCCGCGAAGCCGATGAGGAAGGCGAGGGTCGCGGCCTCGGAGCGCCGCATCGGGAAGAAGGACCTGGGGCCGGGCGGGGACATGGCGGCCACGGTGGATCGTCGGCCGGAGAGACGCAAGCGACGCCGTGACACGTCCCGGCGCCGGACGACGCAATGCAGGTAGAGCCCTTCTCGGCCATGACCCGCCGCCGGGCTCGCCTCACCTTCCGTCCGGAGCTCCCCCATGAGCAGATCCCTTCTCTCCCGCTTCGCGTGGGTACCCCTGTCGGCATTGGCACTCGGCTGCGGAGACGCGGGCCCCGAGCTCGGCGAGCTCACCGACGCGGAGGCCAGCTCGCTCCTCGCCGCGCTCTCCGTCATCTGGTTCCCCTCGCCCTCCGCGCCGTCGCCCGCCCCCCAGGGGCCGCTCCTCGTCCCGCAGACGACGCTGATCCAGGACACGACGGCCTACACCGTCAGTTGCGGTGGGGGCGGTACGGCGGCGGTCTCCTCGATCGACTCCCTCTCGATCACGGTCGACGCGCGGATCAACCCGTCGCCGGATACGACGTACGCCTCCAACACCGACTACGGCGGCACCTCCGTGACCACGGTCGCGTACGCGGGCTGCGGCTCGACCGCGGGCCAGGGCGGCACGTGGGTCTTCGACGCCGCCCCGGGCCTCACGTTCACGTACGACATCGAGGGGACGATCGACTCCTACGCCCTGACCGGTCAGAACGCCGTGATCTCGACGACGGTCGACTGGTCCGGCCTCTGGTCCGGCTCCTTCAACTGGTCGAACGGCAGCCGCTCGGGGAGCTGCACGATCTCCCTGACGTCGACCGCGGAGACCTCGAACATCGGGGGCCAGATCACGAGTACGTTCACGCAGCAGGGGCAGATCTGCGGGATCGACGTGTCGACTCAGAGCTGACCCGGCGCAGGCCGATCAGCCGGCGCCGATCCGGTCGATCTCGGCCTGCTCCATCCGGTAGCGCTCCGCGAGGTCCGGCCTGCCCGTCGCGTCGTAGACGTCGGCCAGGTCGCTCCTCGCGGCGCGCAGCCAGCTCACCGTCGGCGCCGCCACGGCGCTCACGATGTCGTAGCCCGCACGGAGGTGAGCCTCGGCATCCGTGTGCCGGTCCTGTCTCAGCAGGACGCGGCCCAGCTTGATCCGGGCGACGCCCGTGTCGAGGTGGTCGGCGCCGCGGGTCGCCGTGAAGCGCCGGACGACGTCTTCGAAGATCGCCTGCGCGGCCTCGAGGCGACCGCCCTCGGAGAGCGCGTTGGCCAGGTTCGACAGCCCGATCGCCACGAAGTAGTGGTCGGGCCCGTTCGAGGTCTCGTAGATGCCCACAATCCGGCGATAGAGTCCTACCGCCTCGTCGTATTCACCCGCCTGGAGACGCACGTACGCCAGATCGCTCAGGGTGTTGGCCAGACGGGGGTGCTCGGGGCTCAGCGCCCGCTCCTGAATCGCCAGCGCCCGCTCGAGCAGGGGCTCCGCGTCCGCCAGCCGGTCCTGGAAGATCAGGTCGTTGCCGAGCATCCGCAGCGCCGAAGCCGTCTCCGGATGATCCGGTCCGTGGTAACCCTCGAAGATGCCGACGGCGTCCCGGAAGTACGGCTCGGCTTCCACGTAGCGGCCGCGCTGGACTTCCGCGGCCGCCAGGTTGATCAGCCCGTCGGCGATCGTCGGGTGCCCGTCACCGTGCAGCCGTCGGTCGATCTCGAGCGCCGCTCGAGTGAGTGAATCCGCCTCGTCGAGCCTGCCGGCATAGAAGTACGTGGTGGAGAGCGCCGCGAGCGAGGCGGAGTGCTCCGGGCTTCCCGGCGCGATCCGCTGCAGGGTACCGATCGCCTGGCGCAGGACGCCGATCGCTTCGTCGTACGACCCCTGCCCTTCGAGCGCCCGGCCGAGCGCCGTCTCTGCGAGAGCGCCGGACATCTCGGCCCCGCGCCCCGAGGCGCGGAAGCCCTCCACGGCCTCTCGCAGCTCGGCCTCTCCTTCGGCGTAGGCCCCCTGCTCCACCAGCAGTCCCCCGAGCGCCACTCCGGTCTCCGCGACGTCTCCGGCGTCGAGACCGGACCGGATGGCGTGGGCCGCGCGCAGGAGGGAGTCGGCGCGATCGAAGCGTCCGAGTCGTCCGAACATGGTGCCCAGCGTCAGATACATCTGTGACTGCGTCACGGGGTCGTCGGAGAGGAGCCGGGCCTCGGAAACCCCCCGCTCGAGCAGCGTCGTCACGCGCAGGGTGTCCGCCGGCCCGGCCACGTCGTCGCCACCCTGGAAGAGGTTTTCGGTGAAGGCCTGGATCCGACGCGTCCGCTCCGCCTCCACGAGCGCTCGATCGCGCGCCTCGACGAGGCGCACGGAGTAGTACAGGGACGTGCCGGTGAGGATGACGAGAGCGACCGCGGTCGCCGACAGAGCCCGGGCGTGTCGCTGGGAGAAGCGCGCGAGCCGGTATGCGGTCGAGTCCGGGCGCGCCTCGAGCGGCTCGCGCCGGAGGAAGTGGTCCACGTCCCGGATGAGCGCCTCGACCGAGCCGTAGCGCCGGCCCACGTCCCGGTGCATCGCCGTCGCGCACAGGACGTCGAGGTCCTCCCACTCGGCTCGCGACAGCCGGTCCGCGTCGGCCGGCCTACGCTCCGCCTGCTCGCCGGCCAGCCGCGGCGCGACCGGTGTCTCGCCGCTCCCGGTGGAGCGCGACGGAGGCGGCGGAACGGTGTCGAGCACCACCCGCTCGGCCTGGGACGGCGTCAGGCCCGCGAGCTCGAACGGCGGGCGGCCCGCGAGCAGCTCGTACAGCAGGACACCGAGGGCGTAGACGTCGGTGAAGACCCCGACCGGCTCGCCGAGGAGCTGCTCGGGCGCCGCGTACGCCGGCGTCATCATCCTCATGCCCGTCCGGGTCGCCGCGTCGTCCGTCTCGTCCAGATCCTTCGAGATGCCGAAGTCGAGGAGCTTCGGCGCGCCGTCGCCGGTGACCAGGATGTTGGACGGCTTGAGGTCGCGGTGGATCACGGCGCGACCGTGCGCGAAGCCGACGGCTACGCAGACGTCGCGGAAGAGCGCGAGGCGGTCGCGGACGCCCAGTGCCCGGCGGCCGCAGTGCGCGACGATCGGCTCGCCGTCGACGAACTCCATCACGAAGTACGGTGTCCCGTCCGGGAGCAAGTCGGCGTCGTGGAGCTGTGCGATGCCGGGGTGGATCAGCCCGGCGAGGGTCCGTTGCTCCCGGAGGAATCGAGCGCGCCTCGCCGGCGAGATGGCGGCGTCCCGGAGGACCTTGAGCGCGTCTCGGCGACCGAGATCCTCGCGCTCGACGAGGTAGACCACGCCCATACCGCCCCTGCCGAGCGGTCGCACCACGCGGTACCGGCCGAGGCGCTCGACGTCGGGCAGCGTGTCGTCCAGCACCCGACGCGCGACGTCTCCCAGATCGTGGTCGAGCAGCGGTGCGCCCACGGCGTCCCCGCGGAGCAGGTCGAAGACCCGATCGACGAGGTCGGGGCGGTCGGCGAGCGCCTCGCGGACGAACGCCTCCCGGCGCTCGGACTCGAGCTCGGCTGCACCGTGGAAGACCTCCTGGACTCGGCCCCACTCCTCACGGGTGAGCCGCGGTGCGTTCACGACCCCGTCCCGCCGTCGCGGATCTCGCTCGCCAGCCATGCCCGCGCCGCGCGCCAGTCCCGCGAGACCGTGGCCGGGGAGACCTCCAGCAGCTCGGCGACCTCGGTCAGCTCCAGACCACCGAAGAATCGGAGCTCCACGACGAGCGCCTGTCTGGGCTCCATCTCGTGGAGGTCGTGGAGCGCCTCGTCGAGCGCCAGCACCTCGGCAGGCACGTCGCGAGCCGACCCGACGCGATCGTCGAGGGTGACGAGGAGGCTTCGATCCACACGCTTGTGGGCGCCACGACGTCGGGCGGCCTCCACGAGGACCTGTCGCATGGCCCGCGCCGCGATCCGCTTGAAGTGCAGCCGGGACTCGACGTCGAAGTCGTGCGCTTTCGCCAGCCGGGCGTACGCCTCGTTCACGAGCGCCGTGGGGTTCAGCGTTGCGCCGGGGTCGTCCCGACCCACCGCCGCCGCCAGCCTGCGCAGCTCCTCGTACGTCGCCGAGAAGAGATGGTCGAGTTCGGAGCGCGCGATGGACATGCTCGGGGGTGTCGGAGCGGGCGACGTCGCGACGGGGGGCGGACAATGCCGCTCATGCGGGTGGACGGCAAGCGGCTCGTACCTTCCGGCTGTGGGTCACTGACCCACTGCCCACCCTCCCGGCCTACGTTGTCCGGTTCCGCACCGTAGTCAGGCTGATTCCGTATCTCCGCCCGACCGTCCGGCGAGCCGACGTGAGCGTTTCTCCCTGGTCCACGAGTGCCTGAACCTCACTCCTGAGGACGTCGTCGGGCGGGGCCGGGATCTCCTCACCGGTCTCCGGATCCCGCCCCGGCATCCGCGCGGCCCCTCCTCGCTGCGCGGCGGGGGACGCGACGCCGCGCCGCGCCTCCGCGGGCGGATCGACCTCGGGCACCTCCCGGGGCGGCTCGGGGCTGCTGATGCGATCCGCTCGCGTGGCGCCGGGTCCGGGCTCCGCCTGTGCGAAGACGTCGACGAGCGGGCTGCGACTCCGCCGGCGCCAAGCCCGGGGCGAGGCCTCCCAGGCGATGACCGAGAGCGTGCCCAGCATGCAGAGCGCGGCCACGTGCTTCATGGTGACGACGAAGGAGGTCTCACCGAAGACGAACGCCTCCTCCGGCGGTAGCAGCTCGCGGACGTCCCAGTAGCTCGACGACCAGGTGACGAGGCTGGCCACGCACGCGATCGCGGCCGCGCCGAGCACCACGGAGAGCATCCGAAGCGTACGCTTGTGCCGCGACACGAGCGCGACCGAGAAGGCTGTGAAGAGGCCGAGGAGGATCGGCAGCATGCCGTCCCCGAGCAGGGCAGTCGCGCGCGATCGCCAGAGTGGGTCGGAGGTGTCGGACGGCAGCACCCGCGCCAGGAGGTCCAGGAGCGGGAACCCGACCAACAAGCCGGCCATCACGTACCCGGCAACCGCCAGTCTGACGGAATCTCGAATCGTTCAGAGAGGCTGGGGTCGCTATCCGGACGCGTTCCCTGGGGGTCGGCAGGATCGACCTGTCGAACGAGCACGCGCAGACTGCGTTTTACCTGAGGGCTCCGGATCCCGCAAGGCGTCGTCAGGGGATCGGTGTCGGGAACTGGGAGGTGGTCGTAGCGGCCGGACCCCTCAAGTCCCCGAGATCGGCCGCCGATACTATGACCCAGGTGCGCGGCGTTCCCGCCCCCCCCTGACTGCACGCGCTCTCCTGTTCGGTAGCGAACCGTCTTCTCGAACCGGCCACGCGGATGAGCGATCACTACCTGAAGCGCGAGCTCTACGAACGGGTTCGCGAGGACGAGGGGATCTTCGAGTTTCTTCAGGACGCCGCACTCGACGGATGCTGGTACTGGGACCTCGAGCAGCCCGAGCACGAGTGGATGAACCGACGGTTCTGGGAGCTCCTCGGCTACGACCCCGCGACGAAGAAGCACCGAGCGGACGAATGGCAGGATCTCATCCATCCGGACGATCTGAAGACCGCGCTGGCCAACTTTCAGAGCCACTGTGCGGACCCGGACCATCCGTACGACCAGGTCGTCCGCTACCGACACCGCGACGGGTCAACGGTGTGGGTTCGGTGCCGAGGCCTGGCGATCCGTGACTCCGAAGGGCAGGCCGTCCGGATGCTGGGCGCTCACGTCGACGTCACCGAGCTGAAGCAGACCGAGGAGGAGTTGCGAGCCGCCCTGGCCTCCAATGAGGAGCTCGAGCAGTTCGCGTACGTCGCGTCGCACGACCTGCGGGAGCCCCTCCGTCTGATCCGTGCCTATCTGGACCTCCTCAGCGAGCATTGTGGGGAGCTCCTCGACGAGTCGGCCCGGTCCTACTTGCGCACCGCGGTCGAGGCGAGCGAGAGCATGCAGCGTCAGATCTCGGGTCTCCTCGCGTACGCCCGAATCGCTTCCGACCCACCGATGCGTGAAGAAGTGGATCTGACGGTGCTGCTCGATGCTGTCCGAGGCCGCCTCGAAGTGCTCTTCTCCGAGGAGGACGCGGAGCTGACCCACGACGTCCTTCCGCGGGTGGCCGTGGACCGGCCGCAGATGGAGCTCCTCCTCCAGTGCCTGGTCACGAACGCGATCGAGCACCGGAGCGCCCGCACGCCCAAGGTTCACGTCTCCGCCGATCGGGGAGAGGACGGCTGGCTGATCCACGTCGACGACAACGGCAACGGCGTGCCTGCCGAAGCTCGCGAGCGGGTCTTCCAGATGTTCCAGCAGCTCGAGGCGGACAACCTTGGCGCGGGCATCGGCCTGGCCATCGCCCGCCGCATCGTACGGCGTCACGGCGGTACGATCTGGGCCGATGACGCGCCCGGCGGTGGCGCCCGCTTCACCTTCAGCCTCTCCGGCGACCGCCCGGAGTCCGGTAACGGAGCGACCCCCCGGTGAGAGTCTCCAACGGGAACGACGTCGTGATGGTCGACGACAGCACGCCGGAGCTGCTACTCGCGGGGGAGTGCTTCCGACGCGCCGGCCTGGCCAACCGCTGGCGCACGTTCAAGGGTGGCGCCGAGTTCCTCGCGTACATGGCGGAGGTGGAGGCCGGCAACGAAGAGATGCCCGCCCTCGTGCTGATGGACATCAACATGCCGCGGCAGAACGGGCTCGAGGTCGTCGCCGCCACCCGGGCGCGCGAGCACTTCGCCGACGTGCCGCCCTTCCTGATGTTCACGAATTCGCGTAACCCGGCGGATCGCGAGCGCGCCAAGGCACTCGGGACCTCAGGGCTGCAGGTCAAGCCGGATACCGTCGCCGGGTATGTCGCCTTCTTTCAGCGTTTGAGCCGGTCGATCGCATAGGACCTCAGTCCGGCCCCTTCGTTCGATGCGGTACGGTCCACAGGGTCGAGAAGGAGCAAGCGGTTCGAGGCACCGCGACCACCGCTCGGGTCGAACGCTGCCCGATGAACGAGCCGGAGACGCGGGACGTGACGGCTTGCCCCGCCGTGCGTCCTGGGGTCCTGCGCCTTACCTTCGGACCCCGCATCGACGGCTTCGGACCCCGAGGTCCCGCCGGCCGCCGACCCGATGGCTCCGAAGACGCAGCCCCGCCCTGGGAGGATGAAGAAGATGACGAAGATGCTGCGATCGACCCTCGCGCTCCTTGCCCTGCTCGCGATCGCCGGACCGCTCGCCGCGCAGTCCGAGTTCGAGATCCCGTATGCGCAGTACCAGCTCGACAACGGGCTGACCGTGGTGCTGCACGAGGACCGCTCCGACCCGATCGCGGCCGTGGCGATCCTCTATCACGTGGGGTCCGGCCGCGAGCTGCCCGGGCGCACCGGGTTCGCGCACCTCTTCGAGCACATGATGTTCCAGGAGTCGCAGCACGTCGGGCAGGATCAGTTCTTCCAGAAGATCCAGGCCGCGGGTGGCACGCTGAACGGCGGCACGAGCTTCGACCAGACGATCTACTTCCAGGTCGTGCCCAACAACGCGCTCGAGATGGTGCTCTGGCTCGAGTCCGACCGCATGGGTTATCTGCTCCCGACCGTGACGGACGAGGCCTTCCTCAATCAGCAGGACGTCGTCCAGAACGAGAAGCGGCAACGCGTGGACAACCAGCCCTACGGCCACACCACGCACGTCCTGGGGAAGCTGCTCTACCCGGAAGATCATCCCTACAACTGGAACGTCATCGGGTCGTTCGAGGATCTGGCGAACGCCACCATCCCGGACATCCACGAGTTCTTCCGGACCTGGTATGGGCCGAACAACGCCACGCTCGTCGTGGCCGGCGACTTCGACGTCGACCAGACCCGCGCCTGGATCGACCGCTACTTCGGCGAGCTCCCGTCGGGACCGGCGCCCGCCGATCCCGAGCCGCGGCCCGCGGTCGTCACGCAGACGACGAAGGTCTATCACGAGGACAACTTCGCGACGTCGCCCGAGCTCAACATGGTCTTCCCGAGCGTCGAGCAGTTTCACGACGACGCGTATCCGCTCCAGCTGCTGGGACTCCTGCTCTCCGACGGCCAGGCGTCTCCGCTCTACCGGACGATCGTCGAGGAGGGCCGGCTGGCGCCCGCCGCGAGCGCCTTCCAGGGCAGCCTGGAGATCGCCGGGACGTTCCGGTTCCGGATTCGCGCCTTCCCCGGGACGGACCTGACCGAGGTCGAGCAGGCGGTCCACGCCGCGCTCGAGCGATTCGAGACGGAGGGGTTCGACGACGACGATCTCGATCGCATCAAGGCCCGGTACGAGACCGGCTTCTACAACGGGATCTCGAGCGTGCTGGGCAAGTCCTTCCAGCTCCCCTTGTACAACGAGGTCCCGGGCAGCCCCGGGTACATCAGCGCGGCTCTGCAGCGCCATCTGGACGTGACCCCGGACGACGCGCGGCGGGTCTACCGCCGCTACCTGCAGGACCGGACGTACGTGGCGACCAGCTTCGTGCCTCAGGGCGAGGTGGCGCTGGTCGCGGAGGGCTCGGAGCTCTTCCCCATCGAGGAGGAGTCCATCGAGTCGGCGGGTGTGTCGACGGAGGGCCGCTCGGCCGTCGATGCCGCACCCGAGGCCCTGCCGTCATCGTTCGACCGCGCCGTCGAGCCCCCCCGAGGACCGGCGCCGCTGCTCAGCCTTCCCGAGGTCTGGACCCACACGTACGCAAACGGCCTGACCATTCTCGGCATCGAGCATGACGAGCTTCCGCTCGTCCAGTTCGGCTTGACCGTCCGCGGCGGGATGCTGGCCGACGACCCCGCGCGCGTGGGTGTCGCCAACCTCATGTCCGACGTGATGATGCAGGGTACGGTGGATCGTACGCCGGTCGAGCTGGAGCAGGCGATCGACGCCCTGGGCGCGAGCATCTCGATGTTCACGGGCGACGAGTCGATCAGCCTGCAGGCCAACACCCTGCGCTCGAGGCTGGACGATGTGTACGCGCTGTTCGAGGAGATCCTCCTGGAGCCGAGGTGGGACGAGACGGAGTTCGAGCGCATCCAGCGTGAGACGGTCGAGACGATCAACCGTCGACGGTCGAACCCGGCCGCGGTGGCGTCCGACGTCTTCCGGAAAGTCGTCTACGGCGACGAGCACGTCCTGGGGAACAATACGTTGGGAAGCGTGGACGCCGTGCAGGCCTTCGGCATCGACGAGCTGCGCGCGTTCTACGACAGGAACTACGCGCCGAACGTCAGCCATATCACCATCGTCGGCGACATCAGCCGCGACGAGGCGATCGAGCTCTTCCGTCCGCTCGAATCGAAGTGGCCGAGGAAGGCGGTCGAGCTGCCCGCATACGACGATCCGGCGCCGCTGGAGCGGCCCACGGTGTTCTTCGTCGACGTGCCGCAGGCGCGGCAGTCGGAGATCCGGGTCGGCCACCTGGGCGTGGATCGAGACCACGAGGATTACTTCCCGATCCAGGTCATGAACTACACCCTGGGCGGCAATTTCAACTCGCGCCTGAACATGATCCTGCGCGAGGAGAAGGGATACACGTACGGCGCCCGTTCGGAGTTCGCCGCCTCGGAGTATCCCGGGCCCTTCGTGGCGAGCTCGGCCGTCCGCTCCAACGTCACCTACGAGTCGGCGGAGATCTTCCGCGACGAGATCGCCCGATACCGGGACGGTATCACGGAGGAAGAGCTCGAATTCACCCGCAGCGCGCTCGTGGCGAGAAACGCCCGTCGCTTCGAGACGCTCGGCGCGCTGCGGAGCATGCTCGGCACGATCGCCACGTACGACCTCCCGCACGACTACATCGCGCGCGAAGAGCAGGTCGTGGCAGGTATGACGCTGGAGCGCCACGACGAGCTGGCCCGGATCTACATCGATCCGGACCGCATGATCTACCTGGTGGTGGGCGATGCGGAGACCCAGTACGAACGGCTCAAGGAGCTGGGCTTCGGGGACCCGATCCTGCTCGATCGTAGCGGCAACCGGATTGCGGTGTTCTAGTACGCCCGCGTCGGAGAGCTCGAACGGGGATCACCGAGCTCGAGACAGCCCTCGCCGTTCCGTCGACGCTGTCGCCGGCGATGTTGAGGCTGGAACCGGCATGGGACCCGCTGCGCGAGCATCCGCGTTTCCGCCGTCTCGCCGACGAGCCCGATCCGACCCTCGCATCGCGCTCACCGATTCCCTGATCCGCTAGAACCCGGAGCCGCGGGACTCGGCGAACGCGCGATGGGAAGGACCCTTGCAACCCCCCGGCCCGAATTGTCGTCTAGTATACTATGATGATCGACAATTCATCGCGGTCGACGATCCGCCACCGCCCTCCCGACGCGAGAACCGAATGACGAAGAGCCGCGCCGATCTGCTCCAGGGCACCCTCGACCTGCTCATCCTCAAGACGCTCGCGCTCGAGCCGTTGCACGGATGGGCGGTATCGAAGCGGATCCAGCTGCTGAGCCGGGACACCCTGGAGGTCAATCAGGGATCGCTCTACCCGGCGCTCTACCGTCTCCGTGACCGGGGCCTGATCGAGGCGGAGTGGGGCGAAGCCGAGAACGGACGGCGGGTGAAGGTCTACGGGCTGACGAAGAAGGGACGGACCGCGCTCCGGACCGAGCAGGAAGGGTGGCGCCGCTTCCGCGATGCCGTGGAGGCGATCCTCACCACCGCCGAGGAGGGCGCACGATGAACCGTCTGAGGTGGCTCGTTCGACGACTCCGGGTCCTCTTCGACAAGAAGTCGCTCGAGGATGAGATGGATGCGGAGATGCGCTTCCACCTCGAGATGGAGATCCGACTGCACGTCCGGGCCGGGATCGATCCGAAGGAGGCCCGGAGGCGCGCCCTCGTGGCGTTCGGCGGCGTGGAACGGCACAAGGAGCACGCACGGGACGTCCGGGGCGCACGGGTCCTCGACGATCTGGTCCAGGACGCCCGTATCGCGCTCCGCTCCTTCGCCAGGCAGCCCGCGTTCGTGCTGACCGCGGTCGTCACCCTCGGGATCGGGATCGGGGGAAGCGTCGCCATGTTCGGGGTGCTCGACGCGTCGCTCTTCCGAGCGCTGCCCTATCCGGAGTCCGACGGGCTCCTGCTCGGTCGCGTCGCGCGCTCCGGAGAGGTCGGTTGGATCGTTTCCGGCAGGGACTGGATCGACTATCGGGCGGAGGCGGAATCGTTCGCGAGCCTTTCCGCCTTCACGCCGTTCGACTTGAGCCGCACGGTGCGCCGCGGCGGGGACGCGCACCGCGTGCGCTCGATGTTCGTCTCCCCCGAGATCTTCTCCACGCTCGGAGTCGGACCGCTGTTGGGTCGGGACTTCGCGCCGGACGACGGGCGGCCGGGTGCGGAGCCCGTCGTGATGCTGGCCCATGAGTACTGGCTGCGCTGGCACGGCGCCGACCCGGAGCTGGTCGGAGACGCCATGTCGATCAACGGGCTTCCGGTGCGGGTGGCCGGCGTGATGCCGCCGGGCTTCCGGATCCTTCAGGACGTGGACGTCTTCCTCGTCTTTCGCGAGGACGAGAGCTGGGTGACGGCCCGACAGTACCACAACTTCCTGCTCGTCGGCCGCCTCGCGCCCGGCGTGACCGGCACCGAGGCACAGGCCGAGATCGACGTGATCTCGGAGCGCCTCGCCGAGGCGTACCCGAGGACGAACGAGGACAAGGGGCTTCACCTCGCCCCGCTCCGGGACGCCCTGGTGGAGGAGTACCGCGAGGTCCTGGGGATGCTCGTCGCCGCCGTGGCCCTCGTCCTCCTCATCGCCTGCGCGAACGTGGCGGCACTCCAGATGGCACGGGGCCACGCACGGTCGGGGGAGATGTCGATCCGCTCGGTGATGGGCGCCGGGCGGGGCCGCCTCGGGCGACAACTCCTGACCGAGAACGCGATCCTGGCTCTGGCGGCGGGAGCGCTCGGGATCGCGCTCGCCACGTGGCTCCAGCGGGGCATCGTCGCCTTCGTCTCCATGGATCAGCTCGGCCCGATCGGAGCGGACCTGTCCGGGTCCACGATGGCGTTCGGCTGCGCCCTCTCTCTCGTGACCGTGCTCGGCTTCGGCGCGATCCCGGCTTGGCGCGTCGCGCGGGTCGGTGGGTCGGTCGCCGCACGGGGCGGGTCCAGGACGACGGCGGATCGCTCGGCGACCGCCTTTCGCCGCGGCCTGGTCGTGGCCCAGGTGGCTCTCACGGTGGTGCTCCTGGCGGGGAGCGGTCTGCTGGCGCGGAGCTTCGCCGCGCTCCGCTCCGTCGATCCTGGCTTCGAGACGGAGCGACTGCTGACCGCCGAGATCACGATCCCGGACGACGCCTATCCCGATGACGAGGCGACGATCCGATTCTTCTCAGAGCTGTCGGATCGGGTGACGGACGCACCGGCGGTCTCCGCCGTCGGGCTCGTGACGCTACTCCCGATTCGGGACCCCCTCAACAACGTCGACGTCGCGACGCCCGAAGCATACGGGTCTGGCGCCGTACCGACAGCGTATCAGCGGTCGGTGTGGCCCGGGTACTTCAACGCGATGGGCATCCGACTCGTTTCGGGCAGGGACGTCGCCCGGACCGATGTGGCCGGCGCTACGCCCGTCATCGTCCTGAGCGAGCAGGCCGCCTCGTCCGTCTTCGGCGAGGTCGATCCGATCGGCCGCACCGTCGCGGTCGACGTGGGCCGCGACGAGCCCGAGCTCCGCGAGGTCGTGGGGGTCGTTTCCGACGTCGTCACCTCGTCTCTGGCGTGGGGCGTTTCCGGAGCGATGTACTTCCCCTTCCACCAGCGGCCCTCCCGGTCGATGCGGCTCGCCGTGCGCACGACGGACGCCGCCGCCGGAATCGCGGGGATCGTCCGTGAAGAGCTGCGCGCCCTCGACCCGGGCGTGCCCCTCGCGGCGGTCGCCACGATGGACGAGGTGATCTCCGCATCGGTCGCGGACCGCAGGGCCGTCATGACCGTGATCGGCCTCTTCTCCGCGGTCGCCGTGCTGCTGGCGCTCGTCGGCCTGTACGGGGTGCTGGCGTATCAGGTGAGTCGCCAGAGAAGAGAGATCGGCGTGCGCATCGCGCTCGGTGCACCGCTCGATCGCGTGGCGAGGGGCGTCCTGCGGTCGGGGCTGCGTCTGGCGAGCATCGGCCTCGCGCTCGGGATCGTGGCCGCCATCGGCGTGACGACGCTCATGCGGAGCTGGCTCTTCGGCGTCGGCTCCCTCGATCCGGTGACGTACCTGGGCGTCGCCGCGATCGTCTTCGCCGTGACGGGACTGGCCTGTTACGGGCCGGCCCGTCGGGCCGCACGGGTCGATCCGGTGACTGCGTTCAGGGCGGAGTAGTCCGGCGGGCCGCTCTTCGGCTCCACGAGCAGGAAGGCCGGGGGAACATCGACGCCGATCGGGGTTTCCCGAACGGATGCGTCGTCCGATTCTGCCCGGGAGGTTCGCCCGAGCGCCCGGCGTGATGCGCCCGGCCGTCCTGCTCGCCTTCGCTTCCCTTCCCCTGGGGTGCGTGCCCGACCGGGTCTCCGTCGAGATCGGGAGCCCGGCACCGTCCATCTCGCTGACCGGTGCGACCCGGGAGGGCGTTCTCCCCGAGCCGCTGAGCCTGAGCGACCTCCGAGGCCGGACCGTCGTCCTCGCCTTCTTCTTCAAGGCACGAACGCCCGGGTGAACGGTCCAGATGCAAGCGTACCGTGATCAGTACGCCAGCCTCTTCCGCGACGGCGCCGGCGTGACGTTGATCGCCATCAGCAACGACTCGCCCACCGAGCTGTTCGAGTGGGCCCGGGACGAGGACTTCCCCTTCCTCTTCGGGAGCGACCCGGACGGGTCGGCGTACGCGGCGTTCGGTGGGGATACCTGGCCGACCGGCGTCTCGGGGAGCCGGGCCGTGATCGTCATCGATCCGGAAGGCACCGTCGCGTGGGTCGACCCCGCCTTCAACGAGGTCGATCCGGCCGCATACGAGGCTCTGGGCGCCGCGATCGACGCCGCGATGCCGAATCGGGCTCGCTGACGGATGAGTCGGTGGCGACTACGGGCCGCGCCGGTCACGCTGCCCCTCGTCCTTCTGCTGCCCGGGTCTCCGCTCCACGGTCAGGCTTCCACCGCGACCACGACGCCGGCAACTCCTCGCGTGGCGCTCGTCCTGAGCGGCGGAAGCGCGAAGGGCTTCGCCCACGTCGGTGTCATCGAGGTGCTCGAGGCCCTGGGCGTGCGCGTCGACGTGGTGACGGGGACCAGCATGGGAAGCGTGATCGGCGGTCTGTACGCCTCGGGGATGTCTGCCGACTCCATCAGGGAGCTCATCCGCGGCACCGACTGGGACCGGGCGCTCGGCGACGACCTCGGCCGCGAGCACCGGGCCCTCGACGGGCGGCGGCTCGACGAGCGATCGATTCTCACGCTGCCCCTCGACGGTGGGGGCGTGCGGCTCCCCGCGGGGATCGCGTCGGGATCGAGCATGATGCGCCTCGCCGAGCGCTCTACCTGGTCCGCGTCCACCGTGCGGGACTTCGACGACCTGCCGCGTCCCTTCACCGCCGTGGCCACCGATATCGAAACGGGCGAGGCCGTCGTTCTGCGTCGGGGCAGCCTGGCGGAGGTGATGCGGGCGAGTAGCGGGCTTCCGGGCGTGCTCGAGCCGATCGAGATCGACGGCCGTCTGCTCGTGGACGGCGCGGTCGCGCGTAACCTGCCTGCTCAGGACGCGAGGGCACTCGATGCCGACATCGTCGTCTGCAGCGATGTCGCCGCCGATCCCGCGGAGCGCGACGAGATCCTGTCGCTGATCGACGTGCTGCAGCAGGTGCTCCGGTTCTCGGCACGAGAAGAGACGCTCCGGCAGCGCGGGCTCTGCGACGTGCTGATTCGACCCGACGACGAGGGACTCTCCCCCCTCTCCTTCCAGAGCTTCGAGGAGTGGTTCGAGCGGGGCCGTGAGGCCGGCGAAGCGCATCGTGACGCGCTGGTCGAGATCGCGGAGCGACAGGTCGGTTCTCCGTCGCCGCCGCGACCGGCGAGCCTGCCGGATTCGGTCCGGGTCCTCACGGTGGCGGTCCGCGGGGTGACCCGGGCAGGGAGCGAGGAGGTCGTGCGCGCGTACCTCGGGGTGACCCCGGGGGACTGGATCGACGCCGACCGGCTGGACGCCCGGCTGCGGAGTCTGGAGTCGACCGGCCTCTTCGGACTCACGCGCTATCGCCTCGATAGCGCTCCGATCGGCTACCACCTCACCGTCACCGTCGAAGAGCGCCCGCGGGACCGCGCCGGCCTCGGCATCCGCTACGACGATCAGCGCCGGGCGGCGCTCCTCTTCACGGCGACGCTTCACAACGTGCTGCGGTACGGGTCCGTGACCCGCTTCGACCTGCGAGTGGGCGAGGAGACGCACGTCGGGCTTTCCTACCTCCGACGCTACGGAGTCACCGGACGCTTCCAGGGCGGTGTGTCGCTGGGATGGAGCGAGGGGGCGCTGCGCCCCGGGGGCGGGGCTCCCGCCGGGATCGAGCTCACCCGGCTCTCGACCGCGAGCGGGCTCCTCTTCGGCCAGAGCACCCTGCTCGGTGTCGAGGTGACGGGAGAGTGGGCGGTCATGCGTGATTCGGCGTTCCCGGACGTGCTCGTCGGATCGATCTCGGCCGTCTTCGACCACGAGTCGCTGGATCGAGTCGACTTCCCCCGTAGCGGAGTGGATCTCCGGGCGCGATGGGAGCTCGGTGTCTCCGACCTCACCCCGGGAGGCGACTTCTCGCACGTCTCGTCGTCCGCTCGGGTGTACCTGCCCCTGCACGACCGGGCGTCCGTGGACGCCGGCTTCTCCGCCGGCTCCGGACGCGGCGGCGATCTGCCGCTCCACCGCCGCTTCCTCGCCGGCGGTCAGCACCCGTCGGCGATCTTCGCGACCACCACCCAGCCCCTCTTCCTGGGCGTGCCGTCGCAGGCTCTCGCGGGAAGCGCAGTGCAGATCGGACGCGCCGGACTCCGGGTGGAAGTCCTTCCCGCGGTGCACGTCCGGGGTGGCGTCGACGTGGGCGGCGTGATGGACAGGTGGAGCTTCCCGATCGAGGACCCGATCGTCGGCTGGGGTGTCACCCTCGGCTTCGACACGGTCGTCGGCCCCGCCACACTCGAGTGGGGATGGACCGAAGAATACGGGGATCGACTCGCAATCGGGGTCGGTCGCACGTTCTGAGCCGAGGGCCCGGGCGATCCTGGGCTCGACTCCCGTGTAGCACTCCCGCGGAGCCCGGGTCCCGGACTCCACCGACACGGCACACGGACGGAGCGATCGCGTGGCAGCGGCACGACGAGGCGGACATCGGCCCCCGATGAAGGGATTCCGACCGGGAAAGGAGCCCCCTCAGCTCAGGAAGCGGAGGGCCAAGGCCGAGCTCGGGTCGGATGCCTCGTGGGCACAGAAGGCCGCGGTCGACGCCGTGGCGGGTCGCACGCCGCAGAAGGTCCGCGCGATGGTCCGACGCTGGTCGCTCTGGCTCACCGTCGGCGGCGTCGCGACCGCGATCGGAGGGTTGTTCCTCTACGGGTGGTCCCTCGCCGCGGGCGTCGTGGTGCACGTGGTCTCGGCCCTGTTCTTCCTTGTCGCCTTCAGGGTCCGGAGGTCCGGGACCGCGCTCGAGGAGATGTCGGGCAGGATCTAGAGCGACGAGGGCCGGCTTTTCCCGAGCGAGACGCGCGCGCTACAGCAGCTGCTCGATCTCTCGCTCCAGCACGGGCTTGGGCACCGGACCGATCATCTCGAAGAGCGGCTCGCCGTCCTTGAAGAAGATGAGCGTCGGGATCGACCGGATGGCGAAGCGCTCGGCGGAGAGCGGCTCCTGATCCGTGTTGACCTTCACCACCGCGACACCCTGTTCGGCATACTCGAGGGCGATCTCGTCGAGGATCGGCGCCATCATGCGGCACGGTCCGCACCACGGAGCCCAGAAGTCCACGACGACGACCCCGTTGCTCTCCTCGACCACCTCCTCGAAATCCTCGTCGGTCGCGTGCCGGATCGGCGGCTCGGGCTTCGGACGCTTCCTGAAGATCAAGGCGGAGGCTCCGGGGGTCGGAGGTCGAGGGGACGGCGTCACCGCACCGCGCACCCGGTGCACCCCACGCCCGCAGGCGAGGTTCCTTTCGGGTGACGCTCAGTCCCCCCAGACCTCGCCGAACAGCCGATACCAGTTTCCGCTCATGATCTTCTCGGCGTCGGCCGCGCCGTAGCCCCGACCAAGCAGCCCCTCCCGGATGGTCTCCATCCTCCGGGGGTGGTTGAGCTCCGAGAGGAAGAAGGGCCACCGCACCGGCGGCATCGTGGC